>JALYLZ010000125.1 GCA_030774015.1 Actinomycetota bacterium
CTTCGGGTTCAAGAAGCCTGAGCATCTCGTCGCCCTCGCACTGCTCGACCGAGGCGGCTACTGCCCGCCCCTACCCGGACGGGGAGCTGCCCGATGAACCCACGGATGCGTCAGGAGAGCCAGAAAACGGTTACGAGAAGCTGAGGATCCGGCCAGCGACCGGCCGGTGCCGCCACCAGAGCCTGTTCGGCCCCCGGAGGATCCACGGCGCGTGGCTTCGCCCCCGCCGGGAAGCTAGCCTTCCTCTCGCCGATGACGGATCAGGATCGAGAAGGGAAGCAGCCGGCGCCGCGGGTGCGCGACCTGCCGGCGCCGCGGCGGAACCGGAGCATCATCGGGCCGCTGTTCCAGCGGATCTTCACGTGGCCCTACCGGATCACGCTGGCCGCGCTGTTCCGGTCCGGCGTCCGGCCGTGGCAGCTGACGCTCGGTTCCCTGGCCGTGAACGTGGTGGTGGGATGGCTGCTGCTGACCGGCCGGCGGTTCCTCCCGGGGATGCTGCTGATCCCGGCCGGCGTCCTGGACGTGTTCGACGGCGGCGTCGCGCGCATGCGGGGAGAGGACAGCCGCCTGGGGGCGTTCCTGGACTCCACCCTCGACCGGGTGTCCGACGGCATCCTGTTCGGGTGCCTGTTCTGGTCGCTGGCCGGCCAGGGCCACCACACCGCGGCGGCACTCGCCATGTCGACGCTCGCCATCTCGCTGGTGGTCAGCCAGATCCGGGCGGAGGGCGAGGCGCTCGGGATCACGCTGTCCGAGGGCGTGTTCCAGCGGCTGGAGCGGTACGTGGCCCTGATGGTCGGGCTGACGGCGCCGGGAGCGCTGCTTCCAGTGCTGGCCGTCCTCACCGGCCTGGGCGGATTGACCGTGGCCCAGCGAGGGTGGTCGGCGTGGCGGCGTCTGTCGCGGCCGGCGGAACCGGAACCCGCCGGGCCTCAGCCCGGGGGCGACGGCTGGCAGGACGGGCAGAAGTAGGTCGTCCTTCCGGCGGCGGTGATGCGGGACAGCGGCGTCCCGCACCGAGGGCACACGGCACCGACGCGGCCCCGGACGTGGTTCAGCCACCCTCGCTTGCGGGGCACGTAGTCGAACTTCGCCACCATCTCCTTCAGGACGGCGTGCATGGTGCGGTACAGGCGCACGCGTTCCTCGTCGTCGAGCGACTCGACCCTGCGCCGCGGGTGCAGCCTGGCCTGCCACAGGACCTCGTCGGCCACCAGGTTCCCCACGCCGGCCACGAACCGCTGGTCCATCAGCAGGGCCTTGACCCCGCCGCGGCGCCGGCCCAGCCGCTCCAGGAACTCCCGGCGCGAGACCGTGAGCGCGTCCGGCCCCAGCTCGCCCATGACCGCCCGGGCCTCGTCCCGGTCGTGCGCCAGCCACGCCCCGCCCAGCTTTCGCATGTTCCGGTACCGAAGCTCGCCCCGGTCCAGGACCAGGATCACCCGGTCGTGGCGGTGGCGCTCGGGCTCGTCACTGGACCAGATCAGGTCCCCGGTCATGCCGAAGTGCAGCAGCAGCCCCGGCCCGGCCTCGGTCCAGGCCAGCAGCCACTTCCCCAGGCGATCGGGGTCGGCGAACCGGTGGCCCCGCAGGGCGCCGTCCAGCGCTTCCGGCGTCGCGTTCCGGACGATGGTGGGGTCGGGGACGATGACCTCGCGAACCGTGCGACCGGTCGCGTGTTCCCGGAAGAACCGCCGGTACGCCTCGACGTCGGGGAGCTCGGGCACCGTCCCCTCAGGCCGTGTGGCGGTCCAGCCAGCCGACCACGTCGTCCAGGACCCGGTCCCGCTCCGGCTCGTTCATGACCTCGTGGTACAGGCCGTCGTAGACGATCAGCTGCTTGTCGGGCGACGCGATCGAGTCGAACAGGTCCCGCGCGCCCTCGACGTCGGCGATGGCGTCGTCGCTCCCGTGGACCATCAACACGGGCAGGGCCAGGCGGTCGCCGGACTGGTTGACCTCGATGGCCGACTCCAGGGCGGCCGCGTTCGCCTCCGGCGAGACCCTGTCCGCGAACACCAGTGGGTCGTCCACGTAGGCCTGTACGACCTCGGGGTCCCGGCTGATCGAGGAGGGCGGAATGCCCTGGCCCTCGGGGTCGGCCATCGCCGTCAGCAGGGCCGTCCCGGCCAGCACGGCGATTCCGGAAAGGACCAATCCCTCGACCGCGTCCGGATGCCGCATGACGTAGGAGGCGCCGATCAGGGCCCCCAGGCTGTGGCCGAAGAGGAACACCGGACGGCCCGCAGCCGCCTCGCGGGCCCGGGCCACGATGGCGGCCGCGTCCTCAAGCCAGTCGGTGAGGCCCGACACGTTCCCGGGCCACCCCTCGGACCGGCCGTGGCCCCGGAGGTCGGCCGTGTACACGGAGTACCCCGCGCCTGCCAGGCGGGCCCCCACGTGCTCGTAGCGCCCGGAATGCTCCGCCAGCCCGTGCGCCAGGGCGATGGCGGCTCTGGGGTCGGGAGCCTCCCACTCCCGGGTGAACGGCGTGGCCATGGGCCGGGATCGTTCCACGCCCACCGCGTTCGGGCAAGCCGCGCCGCCGGTCGCGCCGATGTGTGAGGATTTCGCCGTGGAGCCTCTGTTCGTGCGCGTGGGGAGCCTGGCGGAGGTCCCGGACGGCGAGGTCCGCGGCTACGAGCTCGACGGCATCCGGGTGGCCGTGGCGCACCTGGACGGCCAGGTCCACGCCCTGGGCGACGAGTGCACCCACCGGTCGTGCTCGCTGTCGGAGGGGGAGCTCGAGCCGGGTGGTTCGGTGGTCTGCCCCTGCCACGGGAGCCGGTTCGACCTGGAGTCGGGCGAGCCGCTGGACGGGCCCGCCGCCGAGCCGGTTCCCGTGTACCCGGCTCGGGTGGAGGACGGATGGGTGGAGGTGGCCGTCACGGCCTGGGACCACAATGGACGGGAGGCCTGAGGACGTGTCACCGTCGACGCTCGGAGGAGGAGGCTCGACATGAAGCTCGGCATGGTGGGGCTCGGACGGATGGGCGGGAACATGACCGTCCGACTGGTTCGGGATGGTCACGAGGTGGTCGCGTACGGGCGAAGCCCGCAGACGGTGGAGCGCGTGGTGGAGTCCGGAGCCATCGGGGCGTCCTCGCTGGAGGACCTCGTCGGCAAGCTCGAGGCTCCCAGGACGGTCTGGCTCATGATCCCCGCTGGTGCCCCCACCGAGCAGACGATCGAATCCCTTCGGAAGATGCTCCAGGCCGGGGACACCATCATCGACGGCGGCAACTCCTTCTGGCGGGACTCGGTACGGCGAGCCGACGAGCTGGCCGGGGACGGCATCCACTTCCTTGATTGCGGCACCTCCGGCGGGATCTGGGGCCTGGCCAACGGGTACTGCCTGATGGTGGGAGGCGCGAAGGAGGCGTTCGACCGCAACGAGCCGATCTTCGCGACCCTCGCGCCGGAAGGCGGGTACGCGTACATGGGGCGCCCCGGCTCGGGCCACTTCGTGAAGATGGTCCACAACGGGATCGAGTACGGGATGCTCGCGGCCTACGGCGAGGGCTTCGAGATCCTGCGTGCGTCCGACTTCGAGCTGGACCTTCCGGCGATCGCGGGAATCTGGCGCTACGGGAGCGTCGTCCGTTCCTGGCTCCTGGAGCTGCTGGTGGAGGCGTTCAGCAAGGACCCCGGCCTGGACGGCATCAAGGGCTACGTGGAGGACTCCGGCGAGGGCCGGTGGACGGTGTTCGCGGCCATGGACGAGAACGTGCCCGCGCCCATAACGGCGCTCTCGCTGTTCCTGCGGTTCGCCTCCCGGCAGGACGAGTCCTACGCGGCCAAGGTCATCGCGGCGCTTCGCAACGAGTTCGGCGGGCACGCGGTGAAGGCGGAGGGGAGCTCGTAGCCGATGACGTTGAAGCCTCCCGACCCGCAGGCCATCGTCATCTTCGGCGCGTCGGGCGACCTGACCCGCCGCAAGCTGCTCCCGGCGTTCTGGCACCTGTTCTCGGAGGGGCTCCTGCCCCAGGGCGTGGCCATCATCGGGTACGCCCGGACGGAGATGTCGGACGAGGAGTTCCAGGAGCAGGCTCGCCACTCCGTCGAGCAGTACGCCCGGAGCAAACCCAGCACCGACGTGTGGGGCGAGTTCCGCAAGCGCCTGACCTACGTGCCCGGCGAATTCGACAGCGAGCAGGCCATGGAGCACCTCCGGGAGCACCTGGAATGGACGGACAAGACGCAGGGCACCGAGGGCGGGCGGTTCTACTACTGCGCGACGCCGCCGGCCGCGTACCCGCTGATCGTCCAGCGCCTGGCCGAGAGCAACATGCACCCCGGCTCGAAGATCGTGATCGAGAAGCCGTTCGGGCGCGACCTCAGCAGCGCGCGCGAGCTGAACGACGCGCTCCACACCGTGTTCGACGAGTCGCAGATCTTCCGAATCGACCACTACCTGGGGAAGGAGACCATCCAGAACGTCCTGGCCTTCCGGTTCGCCAACGGGATGTTCGAGCCCATCTGGAATCGCCGGTACGTGGACAACGTGCAGATCACCGTGGCGGAGGACATCGGGATCGAGGGCCGGGGCTCGTTCTACGAGGAGACCGGCACGATCCGGGACATGGTGCAGACGCATCTGTTCCAGGTCATGACCATCCTGGCCATGGAGCCGCCGGTGTCGTTCGATCCCAACCGGCTGCGCGACGAGAAGGTGCGGGTGCTGCGGTCGATGGACATCGTGGACCCGAAGAAGGTCGTCCGCGGGCAGTACGTCGGCTACCGGAACGAGCCCGACGTGCACGCGCGTTCCCAGGCGGAGACGTTCGCCGCGCTCCAGGTCCAGATCGACAACTGGCGGTGGGCGGACGTCCCCTTCAACCTCCGGACCGGGAAGATGCTGGCGCGCAAGGTGACCGAGGCGTCGCTGTCGTTCCGGCACGTGCCGTACAACGTGTTCCGGGGGACCGACACCACGCCGCTCGGCCGGGACGCGCTGGCCATCCGGATCCAGCCCGACGAGGGGATCTCGCTGCACCTCAACATCAAGAAGCCCGGGCTCGGCTTCGAGCTGGACCGGGCCCAGCTCGACTTCGACTACGAGCGGACCTTCAACACGCCGCTCATCGAGGCCTACGAGACGCTGATCCTCGAGGCGATGGAGGGCGACCACACGCTGTTCACCCGGGAGGACGAGGTGGAGGAGGCCTGGCGGGTCCTGATGCCGGTGCTGGACTACCCGCCGCCGGTGGAGTTCTACGAGCCCGGCTCGTGGGGGCCGCCGGAGGCCGACGCGCTGGTCCTCCCGCGCCACTGGCACGTCACGCCGCCGCCGGAGGAACGACCCACGGCGCAGGGCCGGTAGGCTTGCACGCTCGACCGGGATCCGGGACCAGGAGGAGAGCCGTGGCACGCGAGATCGACTGGGCGTTGTTCGAGAAGGCCGTGGAGCTGACGGGCTCCGCGGTGCGGGGGGCGATGGGCGGGGAGAACAGCCAGCCGCCCAAGTACGTGGGCGACGTGTTCCGCGAGGTGTGGACGGCGCTGAAGGAGGCGCTGGCCGACCTGCCGGAGAAACCCCGGGCCGGCTTCTGAGGAGCTCAGCCCTCGGAGGCGCCGGCGACGTCGCGCATCGAGAGCATCCCGACCACCTGGTCGTTCTCGATCACCGGGAGGTGACGGAAGCCGCCCGCCAGCATCCGGCTGAGGGCCTCCTCCACGGAGGCGTCCGGGCTGATGCTCGTGGGGTTGCGGGTCATCCAGTTCGACACCGGGTGGCCGGCGGCGTCGAAGTGCTCGCCGAGCGCGCGCACGATGTCGCGCTCCGTGAAGATGCCGGCGATGCGGTCGCCGTCCATGATCAGCGCGGAGCCGACGCGCTTGCCGCCCATCACGGTGGCCGCTTCCGCCACGGTCGCATCGGGCTCGACCGTGATGACGCTGCCGCTCATGACCTCGCGAACGGTGGCCATGTCCTCCGTAGCCTAGCGCGGCGGGTCCCGCCAGTCGAAGCGTAGGCTGGGCGGCCGTGGGGACCCGTCCCGCCGCCGACGCCGCGCTGGCAGACTGGTTCGAGCCACGCCGCTCGCTGTATCCGTGGCGGGGCGAGCGCGACGCGTACCGCGTGCTGGTGAGCGAGGTGATGCTCCAGCAGACGCAGGCGGCTCGGGTGGCGGCGGCCTATCCACCGTTCCTGGAACGGTTCCCCGACGTCGCCGCGGTGGCGAGCGCGTCGCGGGCCGACGTCCTCCGGGCCTGGGCGGGGCTCGGCTACAACCGCCGGGCGGTGGCGCTGTGGGAAGCGGCCCGGGACGTGCTCCGCCTGCACGGCGGGGCGGTGCCCTCGGAGCCGGCCGAGCTGGAGCGGCTGCCGGGGATCGGCCCGTACACCGCGGCGGCGGTGGCCTCGATCGCGTTCGGCCGGCCGGTGCCGGCCATCGACACGAACGTGCGCCGGGTGGTGGCCCGGGCCCGCCTGGGGGCGGAGCCGCACGAGGTGGGCGCTCGGCGGATCCGCGACGCCGCGGGCTCGTGGCTGGATCGAACGGACCCGGGAGGATGGAACCAGGCGGTGATGGACGTGGGCCGTGAGGCCTGCCGCCCGGTGCCCTGGTGCGACGCCTGTCCGCTGTCGTCGGGCTGCCGGTTCCGGGCGGCGGGGCGGCCTCCATCGTCGCCCGCTCGCGGCGGTGCTCCGTTCGAGGGCTCGACGCGGCAGGCGCGCGGACGTGTGGTCGCGCACCTGCGGACGCGGCGGGCGGCCACGCTCCAATCGCTCGCCGGGGCGGCCGGGCTGCCGCTCGACCACACGGCCAGGCTGGTGCGGGGTCTGGTGGCAGACGGCCTGGTGGCCGCGGGTCCGGCAGCGACGGCCGGGCGCGGGAACGGCCGGGTCCGGCTCCCCTAGCCCTGGGGCCAGGCCGGGACCGGTTCGGGCTCCTGCCGAGCCTCTGCGGTCACCGCTCCGGCAGGCGCCGGATGGACTCCAGGGTGCGCAGCCACGCCTTCGATTCCTGAAGGTCCTCGGGAAGCAGATCGGGCGGGACGTCGACCTCCCTGCGGCGGCGAGCGCGACGCCGAGCCAGCGGGCCGCCCCGCCGCTCGCCCAGGTAGCTCCCGCTCCAGCCGGACTCCCAGCCGTTGCGGTCGTAGAGCTTCCGGGCCAGGTTGCTGGCGGACTGTGCGCCGACGCCTCCGGGGGACAGCACGGTGACGAGGACGCCGATGCCTCCGATGACCACGGCCAGGAGCACCACCAGGCCCAGCGGAGCGCCCAGGAGCCCGGCCATGAGCAACACCAGGGCAACGACCACGAACCCCGCCACCCGGGCGCCGTCCATGCCTCCATGGTAGGCCCCAAGTGGCGATCCCGCAGCGGCCCCGGATCCGTACACCAGGGTAGGTCCACACGGACGGGACGGGAGGCCGGGATGAGAGGGCGCCTGATCGCGGTGGTGGGCATCCTCGCGGTCTCCGGCTTGTTCGCGGCCGTGGCAACCTCGTGCGGCAACCACGCCAGCTCCACCGCCGCGGCCGGGGCCCCGGGGGCAGGGCCGGGTGCCACGGGCGCCACCGGGCCTCGCATCCCCGCCGGTCCGACGGGTGCGACGGCCGGCTCCGCAGGCGTCGAGCCGCTGGCCGATCTCCCTCAGGTCGGGCCCAACATCATCAAGACGGGGCACCTCTCCATCGAGGTCGAGCGGGGTGGCTTCGACGACGCGTTCGACCGGGCATCCGTCGTCGCCGGCACGTACGGCGGGTTCGTCGAGTCGTCGTCCTCCCAGGGCGTCAAGCACCGGTCGGGAAGCCTCACCATCCGGGTCCCGGCGGCCAGCTTCGAGGACGCCCTGCACGACCTCCGCGCCATCGGTACCGTGCAGCGGCAGTCCATCACCGGCCGCGACGTCACCTCGCAGTTCGTGGACATCGACGCGCGCCTGCGCAACTTCGAGACGCAGGAGAAGGTCCTGCTTCGCCTGCTGTCGAAGGCCACCACCATCGAGGGGACCCTGCGAGTCCAGCGGACCCTGTCCGACGTGCAGCTGCACATCGAGGAGCTGACCGGAGAGCGGCGCGTGCTTTCCAACCGGGCCGAGCTGTCGACGATCCAGGTCGAGCTGTTCGAAGCGGGGGCTCCACCGGTCGTGCACACGCAGACGGTTGCCATCGAGAAGCCGAAGCTCGGCGAGGCGCTGACCCGGGCGGAGGCGGTGTTCCTGGGGCTCGTCTACGGCATCGTGGTGGCCCTGGCCGTGCTGATCCCGCTCTCCCTGCTGGCGCTTTTGGTGTGGCTCCTGGTGCGGCGATACCGCGCTAGAGTCCCCGCATGACCGAATCACTGGCACAGGACCTCGATCCCGTGGCCCGTCCGTCGGAGTACGTGGCGTTCATGCTCTCGCTCCTCGGGGACGACGACCCGGCCGAGGTGCAGGCGGCGACGCCGGCGGCACTCCAGGACCTCGCGGCCCGGGCGGGCGCGAGCATCCGGACCAGGCCCGCCGAGGGCGAATGGTCCGTCGTGGAGCTCATCGGGCACTTCACCGACGCGGAGCTGGTCGGCGCAGCCCGGTACCGATGGGTCCTGTCCCACGACGCCCCCGAGCTCATCGCCTACGACCAGGACCTGTGGGTGGACCGGCTCGGCCATCGCGACCGGCCGGCGGAGGAGCTGCTGGAGTTCCACGGCGTGCTGCGCGGGGAGAACCTCCGGCTGTGGGAGCGGACGCCGGTCCAGGAGCGCGAACGCTACGGCATCCACGCCGAGCGGGGCCGCGAGAGCTTCGAGCAGCTGTTCCGCACCATCGCCGGCCACGACCGATTCCACCTGGAACAGATCCGCCGGACCCTGGAGGCGGTCCTGGGGACCTGAGCGCCCGATGCCCGGAGCTGAGCGCTACACGCCCTTCAGGGAGGGGATGACCCTCTCCCCGAACAGCTCCACGGTCCGGGACGCGATGTCGTAGTCCATGCCCGGGTAGTGCAGGCGGACGATCAGGTGGAACTCCCGGCGGCCCCCAAACGCCTCCACCATGGGCCGGAGCCGGTGCGCCACCTCGTGCGCCGTCCCCGTCACCACCGTCTGGCGGAGCACCTCGTCGGGGGGCGGCGTCACCCAGAACCCCTTGCCGGGCGTGTCGGCCCCCTCGGCCCACGCGGCGTAGATGCCGAGGTGGTGGCCGGCACCCTTGCGGACGACCTCCAGCGCGTCGCCGTCCTCCCAGGCGAACGCGCTCTGGAGCTGCGCGAACGGCATCGCGGCGGGGTCCTTGCCCGCTTCGGCGGCCCCTTCCTCGGCCAGGGCCAGGCTCTCGCGCATCTCGTCGATCCACCCCCCCCGGCTCCGGATGTAGCCGTCGCCGATGCGCCCGGCCCGGCGGACCGCCGCCTCCGCGTGTCCGCCCAGCCAGATGGGGACGCCGCCCTCCCGGGCCGGAGGGGGCGTGATCAGCACGTCGTTGTAGCGGTAGTGCCTCCCTTCGAAGGAGAAGCGCTTGCCCGTCCACGCCTTGCGCAGGACCTCGATCGTCTCGACCGTGCGGCGAAGTCGCTCCGCGGGCCGCTGCCCCCACATCCGGAACTCCTCCTCCCGCCACCCCAGCCCGAGCCCCAGGATCAGCCGGCCGTTCGACAGCTGGTCGACCACGGCGGCGTCCTCGGCCAGCCGGAGGGGATCGTGGAAGGGCGTCAGCAGGACCCCGGTGCCGAGCTTCATCCGCTCGGTGGCGGCGGCGAACGCCGCCAGCATGGGCAGCAACGACGGGAGATACCCATCCCCGGAGCCGTGGTGCTCGCTCACCCACGCCGAGTCGAACCCGAGCGTCTCGGCCAGCCGGACCAGGTCGATGATCTCACGGTACTCTTGGGCGAACGTGCGCCCGGAGTCCGGCGGGACCTGCCCCGTGAACAGCCCGAGCCCGATCTGGACGGTCATGACGTGCGCAGGCTACCGGAGCCAGACCGGTCCCGTTGCTACCCGGCTGGCCGGAGGTCGGGTGAGTCGGGAAGCGTTACGGCGAACCGGGCCCCCATTGGAGGTTCGCTGCCGGCGGTGATGTCGCCCCCCAGCGCCTGGACGATGCGCTTGGCCACGGCCAGCCCAAGCCCGGAGCCGGGCTCGGAACGGGCCGGGTCCGCCCGGTAGAAGGGATCGAACACGCGAGTGAGCGCGTCGGGCGGGATGCCTTCGCCGGTGTCCTCCACCACCAGCCGCAATCGCCCGCCCAGTCTCCGGGCCTGGATGGTGACCGTGCCGTCCGGCGGGGTGTGGCGGATCGAGTTCTGGACCAGGTTCTGGAGCACCCGGACCAGCCTTAGTGAGCAGGCCGCGTCGCCCGCGCCGTCGAGGTCCGTCCGCACCGAGACCCCCTTGCTCAGGGCGTCCCCCTTGCACGTGCCGATCGCGGAGCTGACCACGTCTCGAACCCGAGTTCGTGCGGTCTCCGCCTCGATGGCTCCGGCATCGAGCTGGACCAGCTCGAACAGGTCGTCTACGAGCGCGACCAGGGTGTCGACCGAGCGCCGCATCTCCCCGGCGTACCGGCGGAGGGTCGGAACGTCATCGACCACGCCCTCGTCGATGGCCTCCACCATGACCCGGAGGCGGGCCAGGGGCGTCCGGAGGTCGTGGGAGACCGCCGTGATGAGGTCGCGGCGCCGGGCCTCGACGTCCTGGACCCGGGCCATGGCCTGTCCGAGGCGCTCGGCCATTTGATCGAGCGTTGAGGCCAGGGCGTCGTACTCTGGCCCCCCGCCGACATCGCCCGCTCGTGCGGACAGGTCGCCCTCCGCCAGTGCCCGTGCTGCGGCGGAAAGCCGGCCGACGGCGCGGGCCGGACCGCGGGCCAGCACCAGCGCCGCTCCGGCCCCGGCACCCACTGCGTACGCCAGCACGACGACCACCGCCCTCATGTCGGGCCCGCTGACGAACATCAACCGGGCCACCACGGCCAGGTTCGCCAGTCCCACCAGGAGGGCCACGACCGCGATGGCGGTGAGGCGGGAGCGGAGCGAGATGCGGGCAAACAGGGACTGGGCCGCGGCCGCGGCGGCGACCGTGGCGAGCGCCGCCGGCAGGAGCAGCAACGCGAGGTGGCCGAGCTCGTGGCCGTGCATCCCGGCCCCCGCGCCCGCCAGGACGGTGACCCCCCCGCCGGCCGCCGCCGCGGCCGCCACCACGAGGAGCCCGCGCGCGCCCTTCATGGATCGAACCGGTATCCCACGCCCCACACCGTTACCAGGTGCCGGGGCGTGGACGGGTCGTACTCGATCTTCTCCCGGAGACGGCGGACATGGACGGTGACCGTGGAAGGATCACCCTCGAACGCGAAGTCCCACAGCTCCTCCAGGATGTCGAGACGCGTGCACACCTGGCCCGGACTCGAGGCCAGGAAGTGGAGCAGGTCGAACTCCTTCGGGGTCAGGCGGACGGGCGTCCCGGACAGGCGGACCTCGCGGCTGCGGCCGTCGATGTCGAGGTCGCCGAAGGACAGTGCCTCGCGGGCCTGCCCCCGATGCTCGGCCCGGCGGAGCACCGCACGGACCCTGGCCACGATCTCCCGTGGCGAGAAGGGCTTGGTCACGTAGTCGTCGGCCCCCAGCTCGAGCCCGACGACCCGGTCGGTCTCCTCGCCACGTGCCGTCAACATGATGACCGGGACGGTGTTCGCCTCTCGGATCCGGCGGAAAACCTCCAGGCCGTCGAGGCGTGGGAGCATCAGGTCGAGGAGGACCAGGTCGGGGCGGAACGAGCGAATGGACTCCACCGCTTCCTGGCCGTCCTGCGCCGTCGCCACCTCGAAGCCCTCACGGGTCAAGTAGCGGGTCAGCACGTCCACGACGATGGGCTCGTCGTCCACGACCAGCACTCGATGCGCTTGGTCCATCGGGTCGATTGTAGGAGGGGCAGCCCTTTCGGAATCCTTACGGAGACGGAAAGCGGTACGTAATGGGGCCGCGTCTACGGTCGAGACGTGCGGCAGGTAAGGACCTGTCGGAAAGGAGGCACGACATGAGACGCGGACTGTTCGCCATCGCGGGTCTGGCCCTCGTCGCCGCCCTGGCGGTTCCCACTGCGGTGCAGGCACGGGCCGGCGCGCGTGCGGCCCGAGCGTTCCCGATCCATCTGCACGCGCATCAGCTGGCCCCGCTCGACGGCGCGTTCTACGAGCTCTGGACCGTGTTCGGCTCACAGAAGCTCTCCGCGGGCGCATTCAACGTGGACGAGGATGGCAACCTGGTGGACGGCTTCGGCCACCCCGCGCGGTTCTTCTCGACCCGAAACCCCGCCCACGCCGACGCGTTGGTGGTGACGGTGGAACCCTCGCCCGACCCCGACCTGGGGCCGAGCGGGATCGCCATCCTGGTCGGCTCGCCGCACCGCCATCGGGCTCCGTTGTCGTTCCCGGCGAACGTGTCCAACGTCGCGGGGAGCTTCATCCTTGCAACGCCCACCGATCAGAGCATGTCGGACGAGACGTCGGGCCTGTGGTTCCTCGACCCGACCGCCGGCCCGGGTCCGTCTCTCTCGCTCCCGACCCTGCCCTCTGGCTGGGTCTGGGAGGGATGGGGGGTCACGCAGGGCGTACCGCTGTCGAGCGGCCGCTTCACGCAAGCGAGCGGAGCCGACCGAAGCGCCCAGTTCTCGGGCCCGCTGGCCGGCCCGCCGTTCCCGGGTGAGGACTTCCTGACCGGTCTCCCCGCCGGGGTGACCTCGCCGGTGAACCTGGCCGACGGCTCGTCGATGGCGGTCGTCACCATCGAGCCCGACCTGAACGGGAACGACCCCACGGGGCCAGGACCCTTCTCGATCAAGCCGCTGGCAGCGGCCATCTCTCCCGGCGCGGCCGACCACACGTCGATCATGCTCCACCGGGACCTCTCGACCGTGCCGAGCGGCGCCGCGACATTCTGATCACGAAGACGAGCGAGAGCCCGGGCCAGACCCAGCCCGGGCCCTCCGCTATTTCACCCAGAGCTGGTCGATCAGGAGCCCCCACTGCGGGTTGTGCTCGTAGTTCCCCACCCGGCCCGAGACGAAGTCGACCCCCGCCGGGTTCAGCACGGGCACCCAAGGAGCCGCGAGGGTGACCTTGCGATCGACCGTGGCCCACACCTCGTCCGCCGCCGGCGGATCGGTCACCTGCAAGGCCAGCGCGCGGTCGATGAGCGACTGGATCGCCGGATCGCAGAACTCCGCGGCGTTGATGTTGCCGGTCGAGTTCGGGACGAACGCCTTGCAGCTCACCAGCTGGATGAAGTTCGAGGGGGCGGGGTAGTCGGCGAACCAGCCGGACCCGCCCAGCTGCATGCGAGTCCCGGAGTCCTGGATCTGGCCGAAGTAGTCGCCGTGGGTGACGACGTGAAGGCTGGCACGATACTTCAGGCTCTCCAGGAGCCCGACGAAGCTCCGGGCTATGGCGTCGAGGCCGGGGAACTCCGTGGTCGTCCACACCGTCACCTTCATCCCCGCTGTATGCGAAGCTTGGACGAGCCGCTCGGCCCGGGCCATGTCGGGCGCCGTCCACGTACCGCTGGCGGTGGGGTCGAGCGTGTAGGGGCAGAACGGCCGGTAGCCGGGGAAGTTGGCAGGGATGAGCTGGCAGGTGGGGAGGGCCACCCCGAAGCCCTTCACGAGGGCCGCCCGGTCCACGGCGTAGTTGAGGGCCTGCCGCACGCGAGGGTCGTCGAACGGCGGCTGGGTGGTGTTCATCACCATGCCGTACGTCGCCGACTGCGGATACAGGTGAACCCGCTCGGTGAACCGCGTGGTCAGCTCGTCCAGCTGGCCGGGGGGCGGCCCGTCGAAGTCGTAGTCGGCGCCGCCCTGCTCGACCTGGGTCACCGCGGCCTGCTCGCCGAGGCCGATCCGCCACACGATGCTATCGGGGTACCCGTCGGGCTGGGCGGCGGGCGACCACTCGTGGAACTGGGGGTTCCGGACGAGCACCAGGCTCCCGACCTGGCCGTCCTGTGCCCCGGGCGTGTAGCTCTGGATCATGTACGGCCCGGTCGCGGGAACGAACCGGCTGGGGTCGGGGGCCGGGCTTCCTGCGGGCACGACGTCCGCGAACGGGAGCGCCAGCTTGTACAGAAACTCCGAGTCGGGCGCCGTCAGGTGGAAGGTGACGGTCCCGGCGCTGTCGTCCGTGACGATCCCCGCGGACAGGTCACACGTGGCCGGTTCCTTCGCGCAGGCGGAGCCGCCCAGGATGACCTGGTAGTAGCCGGCGTCGACGACGGGCGAGTGCGATCGGAACAGCCGCTCGATGGCGATGCGGACGTCCTCAGGCTTCACGGTCTGGCCGTCGGAGTAGTGGATGCCCGGACGGAGCTGGAACGTGTAGGTGGTTCCGCCGTCGGTGGGGGCAGGGATCGACGTCGCGAGGTCCGGGACGATGGACGAGCCGCCGGGGCCCCCCACGCCCTTGAACGCCACCAGGCCGTCGTTGGTGGTGATGAGGACCTGCCACGACGCCGGGTAGTACGAGACCCCCGGATCGATCGCCTTCGGGAACGGGAGCGAGCTCGACACCAGCTGGAGGGTCCCCCCGCGATGGGCGCTGCCCGATCCCTGGGCCGCCACCCACAGGGACCCATCGAGGACCACCGCAGCCTGTGGCGCGCTCCCGACGCTCACCGTGGACGTGCGCTTGGTGGCCGGGTCGAGCCTGGTCACGGTCCCGTCGAACTCGTTCGTGACCCACACGGCGCCGCCGCCCAGGGCCACCCCCAGGGGCCCGTCCCCGACCGGGTCGGCCTCCGCGACGGTGGCGGTTCCCGGGTCGATCCGAGAGACCGTCCCGTCGAGGTTGTTCGCCACCCACACGGCGTCCGGGGCCACCGCAATCCCGGCCGGACCGTTGCCCACGCGCACGAAGGCCGTCACCGTGTTGGTGGCCGGGTCGATCCGCGACACGGTCCCGTCTGCGTTGTTGGTGACCCAGACCGCGGCCCCCACCGCCACCCCCATGGGACGGGACCCCACCTGGATCACCGTGGCGACCTTGCCCGTGTCGGGGTCGATGCGGGACACCGCGTCGTCCGCCGTGTCGGCCACCCACACCGCGCCCGAGCCGACGGCGATGCCGGAAGGGCCGTTGCCCACCGTGGTGGCCTTCACGACCGTGTTCGTCGCGGGATTGATGCGAAGGACTCGCCGGCCGTCGCTGTCCGTCACCCAGACGGCCCCCGATCCCACCGCGATCCCGGCGGGGCTTCCTCCCACCGTGACGGTCTGCACGACCGACCTGGTCTTCGGGTCGATCCGGGAGACGGTGCCGGCCGTCGCGTTCGCCACCCACACCGCCCCGAACCCCTGGGCGATGGCGGAGGGCCTCGAGCCCACGGGGATGGCGGCCGTCAGCCGGTTCGTGCGGAGGTCGATGAGCCCGACGGAGTCGGCCTCGATGCCGGTGAGCCGAGGCTTTCCGGACGGCGAGGAGTGGCCGCCGCCGCGGAGCACGAACGGGAGGGTCGCCGCCAGCAGGGCGGCCACGGCAAGGGCGGCCACGGCCGGCAGGAGCCATCTCCTCGACCGCATGGACGGCCGCCGCTCGATGAGTGGCGGTGCCGTCACTGCGAGGGATGCCCCTCCCACCAGGGCGTCCCTGGCGGCTTCGGCCAGCGCACCGGCGGTCTCGTACCGGTCCTCGGGCTGCTTGGCCATCGCCTTCGCCACCACGTCGTCGATGGCAGCCGGGACCTCGGGCCGCCGGGCGGTGACCTTCGGCGGCGGCTCCTCCAGATGGGCGTAGAGGATGGTGACTTCCAGGTCGCTCTGGAACGGGGGCCGTCCGGCCAGGCACTCGTACAGGACGCAGCCCAACGAATAGACGTCCGTGCGGCCGTCCACAGCCTGTCCGCGGACCTGCTCGGGGGCGACGTAGTCGAGGGTCCCCATGAGCTGGCCGGTGCGGGTGAGCGCGGTGGGATGGGCCATGCGCCGGATCAGGCCGAAGTCGGTGAGGTACACGTGCTCACCTCTCGACTGGTCTCGCAGCGAGACCAGGATGTTCGCCGGCTTCACGTCCCGATGGACCAGCCCGCGCCCGTGTGCCGCATCCAGCGCGCTCGCCACCTGCATGACGATCGATGCAGTCCGCGCCGGGTCGAGCGGCCCGAGCTCACGGATCAGGGTTCCGAGGTCCGTTCCCTCCACGTAGCGCATCGCGATGAACAGCTGGCCGTCGGCCTCTCCGGCCTCGTGGATGGGCACGACGTTGGGGTCCTCCAGGGAGGCCGCGAGCTCGGATTCCCGGACGAACCGGTCCCGGAAGCTCTGGTCCTCCGCCAGCTCGGGGGCGAGGACCTTCAGGGCGATCCGCCGCTTCAGCCGGAGGTCGGTGGCCAGGTACACCACGCCCATCCCGCCCCGGCCGAGCACCCGTTCGATGCGATAGCCGGCCAGCTCGGTTCCGGTTGCGATGTCCGTGGCGATCCCCCCGCGCCTGTATACACCGGGCATGGGCGCTTGGGGAGGGTCCGCTTGCGCGAGCCGAGGGCCGGGGCCAGGATCGAGTCGTGCCGACCCTTCCGGAGCTGGCCGACCTGCACGACGCCACCCATGGTGACTACGAACGGCTGCACTTCCAGGGGCGCACGCATTCGTCGCTGGAGCTCTCGGGCATGGCGAAGCGGTTCGCGGCCGGGCTCCTCGATGTCGGCCTGGAGCCGGATGACCGGGTCCTGGTCATGCTGCCGAACGGGCCGGAGGTCGGGACCGTGTACCAGGCGGCATGGCGGGCCGGCGGGGCGGTCACGCCGGTGCTGTTCCTGCTCTCACCGCACGAGGTCGCCCGGATCGCCCGGGAAGCCGAGCCGACGGTGGCCGTGACCAGCCCGGCGTTCCTTCCGGTGGTACGGGAAGCCCTGGCCGGCGCGCCGCCGGTCCGGTGCGTGGTGACCACCGGCCCCGCCGAGGCCGGAACGGTCTCGTTCGACGAGCTGCTCTCGCGAGGGTCGCTCGAGGCCCCGGTGCCGCGGCGGGACGACGACCTGGCCGCGCTGCTGTTCACGGGCGGGACCACCGGGGCGTCGAAGGGGGTGATGCTGACCCACCGCAACATCGCCTTCGACGCCCAGGCGGGCGCCGCGTCGGCCGAGATCGGCGACGCGGAGGTCGGCCTCACCGCGCTGCCCCTGGCCCACGCGTACGGGATCCTGGTGGCCGCCACGGGGCTGTTCGTGAAGGCGTTCGGGGTGCTGCTGCCGTGGTTCGAGCCGGAGGCGTTCCTGGACGCCATCGAGCGGTTCCGGGTGACCCGCACGGCCGTGGTGCCGACGATGCTCCAGTTCCTCCTCCAGATGCCGCTGGAGGACCACGACCTGTCCTCGCTGCGCGTGGTGACCTCGGGCGCGGCGCCGCTGCCGGTGGAGGTGATCCGGCAGTGGGAGGAACGGACGGGCTCGGCGATCGTGGAGGGCTACGGGTGCACCGAGGCCACCGCCGCCATCAGCGTGGAGCGGCCCAGCCTGCCCAGGAAGCCCGGGTCGGTGGGCCTGCCGCTTCCCGGGATCGAGGTGAGGATCGTGGACGAGGAGGAACGGGAGGTCCCGCCCGGCGACTCGGGCGAGATCTGCTGCCGCGGCCCCAGCGTCATGGCGGGCTACTGGCGCCAGCGCGATGAGACGGCCGCCGTGCTGCGAGGCGGCTGGCTCCACACCGGGGACGTCGGGCGCTTCGACGAGGAGGGCTATCTGTACGTCGTGGAGCGGAAGAAGGACATCATCATCCGAGGCGGGATCAACGTGTTCCCCCGGGACGTGGAGGACGTGCTCTCGGAGCACCCAGACGTGGCTATGGCCGGCGTGGTGGGGCGGCCGGACGAGGTGTACGGCGAGGAGGTCGTGGCCTTCGTGGTCCCGCGGTCGGGCTCGGGTGTGACCGAGGCGGAGGTGCTGGCGTTCGCCTCCGAGCGGCTGGGCAAGCACAAGCGACCCCAGGAGGTCCGGTTCACGCCTTCCCTGCCGCTCACCCCGGTGGGGAAGGTCGCGCGCAAGGAACTCCGCACGCTCCTGTAGCGAACCTCCGTTGACATTTCCGGTACCGCTGTCGTTCCGTGGCTCGCTGCATGGAACTTTCCCTCCGGCCCGGCCGGCTCGCTCCCGCTCGACGCCTCGCAACGCTGTCCGTCGGCGTGTTGCTCGTGCTGGTGGCGTGCGTCTCACCGCACGTCCGGGTCCGCCGGACCGAGCCCGATCCCTCGGTGCCCACGCCCCCCGGGGGCGGCGCGTACTCGTGCCACGGGAAGCCCGCGACGATCGTGGGCACCTCCGGTGACGACCGCATCCGGGGCACGCAGGGGAACGACGTGATCGTGGCGCTCGGCGGCAACGACGTGGTCCACGGGCTGGCCGGCGACGACATCGAGTGCGGCGGCCCGGGGAACGACGTGCTGTTCGGCGGCCACGGGAACGACGTCGTGATCGGGGGCTCGGGCGACGACAGCCTGTTCGGTTCCCAGGACGACGACCTCCTGGTGGGCGGCCCGGGCGACGACGGGTTGTTCGGCGAGTTCGGCGACGACTCTCTGATCGGCGGCTCCGGGAACGACATGCTGACCGGCGGGGGTGGTGACCCGGGGCGGGACCGCATCCTGGGCGGACCGGGGGACGACGCGATCTCGGGCGGACCGGGCGACGACACGCTGATCGGCGGCACCGGGAACGACGTCCTGCACGGCTGGACGGGGAACGACCGGCTGGTCGGCCAGTCCGGCGACGACGTCCTGGTGGGGGACGACGACGACGACGTGCTCTCGGGCGGAGGCGGGAGCGACCGGCTGTACGGAGGCGACGGGCAGGACCGGCTGAAGGGCGGGCCCGACGACGACGTCCTGGACGCGGGGCCGGGGACGGACACGGTGGACGGGGGCACCGGCGCCAACGTGTGCCTCGGCCAGGAAGCGGGCGCGTCCCGGTGCCTTCCGGTGGTCCACCGAGTGTCCCGCCGTGTCGCTGCGTCGAAGCTCACCTGCGACGGGCAGCCCGCCACCATCGTGGGCTCGCCCGGGGACGATGCCCTGATCGGCACGGAGGGCAACGACGTCATCGTGGGCCTTGGCGGCAACGACGTCATCGACGGCATGGGGGGCGACGACGTCATCTGCGGCGGGCCGGGGGACGACAGCCTGATCGGCGACACCGGGAACAACTGGCTGTCGGGAGGCTCCGGCGACGACGGGGTGTTCGGCTCGTTCGGGAGCGACCGCCTGTCCGGTGGCTCGGGCGACGACGTCCTCGAGGGCGGGGCCGGGACCGGTCGGGACGACCTGTTCGGTGGATCGGGGAATGACGTCCTGGTGGCGGGGGACAAGAGCCGGCACCGGCTGGTGGGTGGCCCCGGAGACGACGTGCTGCTTTCCGGCAACGGCGGCGACACCATCGAGGGCGACGGGGGCGCCGACGTGGTGTACGGAGGAGACGGCGGGGACCGCATCACCGGCGGACCCGGGAACGACCGCCTGTACGGCGGGAACCAGCCGGACGTCGTGGAGGGCGATGACGGCGACGACATCGTGGACGGCGGCCTCGGCCCGGACCGCCTGGTGGGAGGGCCGAACGCCGACATCTGCCTGGGTGGCGAGAAGAACCTGGAGTGCGAGCAGGTGACGCCGACCATGGGGCACAACCCGCCACCATCGCCGTGACGGCTCACGTCACCCCGCCGGCGAACGGGCCTGGGAGAGCCGGAACGAAATGGGTACCATTGGCCGGCTCATCCGCCGTACGCTTCCCCGGGACCGTCATGAAGGAACACGTACAAACATGGCCCTGACCAAGGTCGCTCCGGAAGACGCCCAGCAGGAGGCACCCCAACCAGGCAGGCGTTTCCTGGCCAGTCCCTGGGTGGTGCTGGGGTCGGCGGCGCTGCTCCTGCTGACGTTCGCCGGGGTGTTCCTGGTCCACCCGACGCTCTCGCCCCCCACCCGCGACCCCGCCTGGTACACGTGGCGGGCCGAGCTGCTGGCCCACGCCCAGCCCGCCACGATCGTGCGGGAGTGGGGGCCGTTCGGGATGTTCTCGGGCGGCTACCGGGTCACCACGCCGCTGATCGGCGCGTGGCTGATGGGCGTGGCGGGGGTCTCCCGGTTCACCTTCTCCATCCTGCTGATGGTGGCGGTGCCCACGCTTGCCTCCCTGGCCCTGGCCGCGTTCGCCTACCGGCACCGCCGGGACCCGCTCTTGTTCCTGCTGACCTTCTTCGCCTCGGGCGTGCTGTTCCTGTCGATCCCGTACGTCGGCTACATGGACAACATCTTGTGCCTGTACATCCTGGCGCTGACCCTGCCGTTCATGGCGCCGGCCCGGACGTCGTGGGGTGCCCGCTCGGCGCTCGGGCTGCTGATGTTCCTGGCCACGCTGACCCACCCCACCACCACGGCGATCTTCGTGCTCGTCCTGGCGGCGGGGGCCGGTTTCCACCTGCTGACCAGCCGGTTCTCGTTCCGCAAGACCCTGGAAGCCGACGGGCCCATGCTGATCGCGTCCGCCGTCGGCGTGGTGATCGGGCTGGCCGTGTGGAAGGTCGGGCTGTGGGGGGTGCAGGCGCCGTTCGCCGACGCCGCGCTTCCACCTCCGTACCCCTCCAGCGTGTTCAAGTCCCAGCTGGGCGACTGGATCCTCAGCCTGAAGCCGCTGATCACGGGCCCGCTCATCGCCATCGCTCTCGGGTCCATCGCGGTGACCGCCGTGCGTGACCGCAGACGCGACGGCGGGAAGCCCATGGACGAGTACCCGTGGATGTCGCTGCTGTGGCTGTTCCCGTACCTCGGCGTGTTCGGGTTCATCGCCGGGCTCACCTACCCCTACTACCGATTCATGAACACCACGCTCGCGGTGCTGCTGCTGACGGGGCTGGGGGCATGGCTGGCGGTGCGATTCGTGCTTCGCCGCAACGTGGTGGCGGGGGCGCTGGTGGGGCTGCTGATCCTGGGCGGGTTCGGCTCCATCCTGGCCTCGGGCCTGTCCCGGTGGAGCTCGGAGGCGCCCTCCTCGCGGTTCATGGACCCGGGAACGCGCGTGGCGCTAGCCTCGGTGGACGCCTACACGCACGTCGACCGGACCAACCCCATCGTGTTCGTCATCAACTACCGCCAGGACCGCAAGGCCTGGGGGTGGGCCAAGACCTACTCGAACACCGCCCGCGCCGGCCTGACCGGCAACTCCGCGCTCCGCTCGACCATCTACTTCGGCGACGTCCAGGACTTCCTGGCGGGACGGCCCAGCGTGGGGACCGATCCCGTGTACACGCGGGTGTCCCGGGGGTTCTTCCACGAGGAGCAGCGGGTCCTGCGCGCCTTCGACCAGCCGCCCGTGGTGTTCCTGGTGGACCGGTTCAACGGCGGGACCTCGAACCTCGACGTGCTGCGGTCCTCGCCCACCAGGCTGGGGCCGGACGTGTCGCTGCTGTCGGGCCCGGGGCTGGCCGCCCCGTCGCCCGCTGCGGTTCAGGCCGGCGTGGCGGCGGGCCGCCAGACGGAGGCGGCCCTGGCGAACCCGCCGGGCCGCTTCTCCCACCTCGGCCATCTGCTCCGCGTGGTGCTGGTGCTGGTGCTGCTGCTGGTGGTGCCGGGGCTGATCGCCGCGCGGTGGTTCCAGCTGGACGACGCGCACAGCCGGATCGCCCTGGTGCCCGGGATGTCGCTCGGGCTGACCCTGGCCGCCGGCGTCGTGGTGGCCGGCGTCCACCGGGCGCCCTTCGGCGTGGGCGACGGCATCGCGGCCTCGGCCCTGGCCATCGCCGTCGCGATGTTCCTGGCCTTCCTGGCCCGCCGGCGCGAGGCGGGCAAGGCCGTGGTGGTCCCGTTCGTGAAGCGCTCGTTGTCGCTGTTCTCGAACCGGGCGTTCGGGTTCCTGATGGGCGCCGTGTTCCTGGCCGTCCTGGGCGACGGGATCGTCCAGGCCGCGCTGGCCAAGGCCATCGCGTTCGGCGGCAAGGCGGGGTTCTCGCTGGAGGAGGCCCGCTCGCCCCGCCACATCCTGGTGCTGGTGCTGCTGACCTATCTTCCGTACACGTTCATCAGCCCGTTCATGGGCGTGATCATCGACCGGTTCGACCGGCGGAAGCTCCTGATGATCGCGAACGGGTTCCGGGCCGTGGTGATCGCGCTGGTGGGGCTGGCCGGCGTGGGCCGTTTCGGCGACCCCGTGCTGATCGGTGCGCTGGTGCTGACCCTGGCCTCGACGCGCCTGGTGCTGGCCATCAAGTCGGCAGGCATCCCCACGGTGCTGGGAGAACGCAACCTCATGCAGGGCAACGCGATCTCGCAGGCGGGGACGGCCGTGTTCCAGATCTTCGGCGCCGGGGTCGCGCTGGTGGGAACCAAGGTCACGTCGGCCAGCGTGGTCATCGTGGGCGGAGCCATCGTGTACGGGGTCGGGGCGCTGTTCGCCGCCCGGACCAGCAACCTGGCCCAGGGCTCTCGCACCACCCGGTTCTTCCGGGAGGCCCGCCGCATCCTCCGGGGGATCGCCGAGGGGCTCCGCGAGGTGCGCAAGCACCCGGCGGCGAAGCTCGGCCTGGCGTCGTTCCTGTCCATCCGGATGCTGGCCTCCTTCGTGGGGCTGATCTTCGCGCTGGAGGTCCGGCAGATCCTGGGCGCCGGGTCCAACAAGACGGCCGTGCTGATCGCTGGGCTCGCCGCGGCGGGAGGGGCCGCACTCGGCTTCGTGGCCGCGCAGTCCCTGAAGGACCGGGTCCCGCCGGCCCGCCTGATCGTGGGCGCCTTCGTGGTGGCCGGCACCGGGACCATTGCGTTCGGCGGCGTGACCAAGATCCTGGGCCTGTCGGTGGTGGCGTTCGTCGCCGCCCTGGGCTACTTCCTGGGGAAGATCTCCGCCGACACCATCATGCAGCAGGCCCTGGCCGACCAGTACCGTGGCCGGGGGTTCTCGTTCTTCGACATCGCGTACAACCTGGCGTGGATCCTGCCGGCCCTCGTGCTGTACGCGCTGTGGGCGCCGGGCCGGGTGCGACTGCTCCAGATCGGGGCGGGCCTGGTGTTCCTGGCCTCCGGAGCGGTGGTGGCGGTGTGGTCCAGGCGGATCGCCTCCGACCTCGAGCCGCCGGGCGAATCGCGGCGCAAGGAGCCGGCCGTCCCCCAGTCCTGAAGGGCAACGCCACCCCAGCCCTGGAGCGAGAGGAAAACGTGGCGGAGGTCGAGACCGACGACGCCGTGCTGCACGTCGAGGTGGACGGGGAAGGGGAACCCGTCACCGTGCTGGCGCATGGCCTGACCAACACGTGCCGGGAGCTGGCCCAGCTGACCCCGCTGGTGGCGGGGACGAAGGTGCGGTTCTGCTTCCGGGCCCACGGGCACTCCGGACCGGCGGCGTCCGGCCGCTACGGCTTCGTCGACTTCGCCCGCGACCTCGACGCTGTGGCGTCGACGTACGGGGCCACGCGGGCCCTGGGCACGTCGCTCGGCGCGGGCGCCATCTGCCGCATCCTCGAAACGCGGCCGGACCGGTTCGAACGGATGGTCTTCCTGCTCCCGGCCGGCCTGGATCGTCCCTTCCAGCACAAGGCCCGGTTTCAGCGGACCGCCGAGATCCTGGAGACGCTTCCCAGGGACGAGGCCGTGGCGGCGCTACTGGCCGATCCCGAGCGCCAGGACGTGTACGCGCGGGCGCCGTGGCTCCGCGAGTTCGACCGGCTGCGGTGGGCGGACGTTCGGGACCCCGCGGCGCTCGGCCCGGCCATCCGCCAGGTCATCGAGGACACGCCGGTGCACGACCGGGAGGTCCTGCGGGCCGTGGCGGCGCCCGTCCTGATCCTGTGCCGCGAGGGCGACCCCATCCATCCCGCAGGGGTTGGCCGGGCCATGGCCAACCTGCTCCCGCACGCCGAGCTTCTGACCTTCCCGGACGAGGTGGCGATGTTCGAGGCCATGCCGGACCTGGTCCAGAAGGTCAACACCTTCCTGGCGCCGTGACGGTCGAGCCGCCGTGACGGAGCTTCCCGAGTCGGCCGCGGAGATGGCCGCCGGCGTCGCCGCGGGACGCGTCTCGCCGGTCGAGCTGGTGCAGCGGGTCCTCCAGCGGATGAACGACTGGCAGGCCGTCACGAACGCCTTCTCGCAGCTCATGTTCCGGGCCGCGCTGGAGGAGGCGCTCGCCCTGGAACGCGCCGTCGCGGCCGGCGAAGCCGTCGGCCCCCTGGCCGGTGTGCCGGTGGCGGTGAAGGACCTGTTCGACGTGGCCGGGTGCCGCACCACGGGGTGCTCCCGGGCCTACCGCGACAACTGGGCCGAGGCGGACGCCGAGGTCGTGCGGCGCCTCCGGGCGGCCGGCGCTATCGTGGTGGGCAAGACCAACATGCACGAGCTGGCGGCGGGTGCGACGAACCTGGTCTCGGCGTGCGGTCCCACCGCGAACCCATGGGACCCCTTGCGCATCACCGGCGGGTCCAGCGGCGGGTCGGCCGCCGCGCTGGCCGCAGGCGTGGTGCCGATCGCGCTCGGGACCGACACCGGCGGGTCCATCCGCATCCCGTCGTCGTTCTGCGGCGTCGCCGGCCTGAAGCCGACCACCGGCGCGCTCCCGCTGGATGGCGTCCTGCGGCTGGCGCCCTCGCTGGACTGCCCCGGGCCCATGGCCGGGTCGGTGGGCGACCTCCAGTTGGCCTGGCAGGTCGTCTCCGGGCAGGTTCTCGCGGCCCCCCCGGACCTGGCCAGAGGAGCGGGCGTGCTGGGGGGCTACTTCGCGGACCGCATCCACCCGGAGGTCGTTGGCGGCGTCCGGGCCGTCGCCGACGCGCTCGCCTCGACCGGCGTGGAGATCGTCATGGTGGACGGGCGGGGCATCGACGACGCCCCACAAGTATGGCTAGACATCGGGTGGACCGAGTTCCATGACGTGCACGGCCACCTGCTCGAGCATCCGGAGCTGCTCGAGCCGCTGACCGTCTCCTACCTGGAGTACGGCCGCGACGTCCCGCCGGCCCGGCGCATGGAGGCACGCCGGCGGGCCGAGGAGATCCGGTCGTGGTTCGCGGTGCGGCTGCGCGACGTGGACGTCCTCGTCGCACCCTCGACTCCGTTCCCAGCTCCGCCCGCGGACGCGACGGACGTGGAGGTCCGTGCGGGCGAGCGCCTGGGGATCCACGGCGGCGCGACCTCGGTCCTGACCCGCCCGGTGAACCTGGCCGGGCTGCCCGCCCTTGCTCTTCCTTCTGGATGGTCGAGGGATGGGCTTCCGCTCGGCGCCCAACTCATCGGCCGCCGGGGCAGCGAGGCGATGCTCCTGGCGACGGCGGCCCTGCTGGAGGAGCTCGACGAACGGTTCCGGGTCCGGCGGGCTCCCGGGCCGCCCCCGCCGTGAGCGGGGGATGTCAGCCGGCGAGCTTGGCGGCGAGTTCCGGGTCCGTCGGCTCGATCAGGACGGACCCGTCCGGGAACAGGATGGTGGGGATGCTTCGGAGGCCCCGGTTGATCCGGATCACCTCGCGCGCGGCCTCGGGGTCGTCGTCCACGTCGATGTATCGGTAGGGGGCGCCGTGCCGGTCCAGCACCCGCTGGGCCCGCCGGCAGTCGCCGCACCACGGCGCGCCGTACACCACGATCTCGTCCATCCCTCCCTTCATACCCGATCGGCCCCCCCGGTGACAGCCATCGGCCAAACCTCGGTGACGGCTACCATCCCCGGTCATGCGGACCAGGACCAGGGACAGGCACGGGAACGGGCACAGGAACGCCGAAGCCGTGGGCGGCGGCTTCGTGGCCCTGGCGGCGCTTCAGTTCGGCGTGGTGGTGGTCCTCGGCAAGCTGGTCGAGCGGACGGGACTGCCGGTCGCCTCCATGCTCGCGGTCCGGTTCGGGATCGCCGCGCTGGGACTGGCCGTCCTCCTGTGGGCGCGCCGGCAGCCGCTGCTCCCGGCCCGGGGTGAACGCGTCCCGCTGGCGCTGCTCGGGGCCATCGGATACGCGGCCGAGTCGTCGCTGTTCTTCCTGGCCCTGAACCACGGCCAGGCCGCGGCGGTGACCCTCCTGTTCTTCACCTATCCGGTGTTCGTGGCCCTCGCTTCCATCGCACTGGGCCGGGGAGCTCCCGGATGGCTGCTCGGCGGGAGCCTGGTGTGCGCCGTCGGCGGCGCGTCCATCGTGGTGGCGTCCACGGGCGGGCTGGCCATCCGCCCGCTCGGCGTGGCGCTGGCGGTGGCCGCCGCGCTCACGTTCACCGGCTACCTTCTCGGGGTCGACCACGTGATGAAGCGGACGAACGCCCTGGCCGGCTCGATGTGGGTCAGCGGGTTCGCGGCGATCGGGCTGGCCGCGTTCGCCCTGGCGTCCGGGAACGCAGACGTGCCGGCGGGCGGCGTGCAGTGGGCCCGCCTGGCCGGGATGGGCGCGGGGACGGCCGGCGCATTCGTGGCGCTGTTCGTGGGGCTCCGCCGGCTCGGACCCGTGCGCACCTCGATCGTGGCGGCGATGGAGCCGCTGGCCGCGACCGTCCTGGCCGCGCTGTTCCTGTCCGAGCCGGTCCGGCCGGGGGTCGCAGCCGGAGGCGTCCTGATCCTGGCCGGTGCAGTCGCGGCCAGCATGGCCCGTGGGGCGCCCTCGAAGGAGCCGCCGGTCCCATGAGCCCGCGACGTGGAAGGCGTACGCTATCTCCATGGCGCGGGGGTTGATGCACTACGTCGAGGGCTTCTTCCTGAACTGGAAGGAGAGCGACAAGCCCCTGGCGGAGCGGGCCAGGCTCACGTTGGAGAACCGGGTGAAGGCTGCGGCCAAAGGGGGGTGCTGCGGCCACCCGGGTGAGCCGGGGTGCTGAGAGCGCAAGAAGGGGTCCGGTCGGGCCCACAAGCACTGACGGGGACACGATGGTGACGGGCCGCTCGTCATGACGCCCACGAGGCTCTCCGCCCTGGATGCGTCGTTCCTGTATCTGGAACGCCCCGCCATGCACATGCACGTGGCGGGCCTGTCGATCCTCGACCCCTCCACCCGTCCGGAAGGGAAGCTCCACGCCGAGGACCTGGCGGCCGTCATGACCTCCCGCCTGCACCTCGTCCCCCGGTTCCGCCAGAAGGTCGTGACCGTGCCCGGCAACCTGGCCCGGCCGGTGTGGGTGGACGACCACGACTTCGACATCGAGTTCCACCTGCGGCGGGCGGCCCTCCCGTCGCCGGGCGGCCGCCGCGAGCTGGCCGACTTCGTGCAGCGCGTCCACTCCCGGCCCCTGGACCGCAGCAAGCCGCTATGGGAGAGCTACTTCATCGAGGGACTCCAGGACGGCCTGGCCGCTGTGCTGACCAAGGTGCACCACGCCGTGATCGACGGCATCTCGGGGATCGACATCGCCACGGTGATGTTCGACTTCTCGCCCGAGCCCCAGGTGCTCGCTCCCGAGCCGTGGATCCCCGAACGCGAACCCTCTCGCGCGGACCTGCTTCGGGAGGCCCTGCGGGAGCGGGTCGTCCATCCGGTCTCGGCCCTGGCGGGCACGGCCCAGGCCGCCGTGCGGGCCCCGGCCCGGGCCATGGAGGGGCTGGGCGCGGCCCTGGCCGGCGTGCGCGACCTGGCGGGGATGGGCGTCCCGCCCAAGGGGCCGTTCGACGCGAAGGTCGGTCCGAACCGGCGCTTCGCCATGGCCGACGCGCCGGTGCAGCGGTTCAAGGACATCAAGAACGCCGCCGGCGGCACGGTCAACGACGTCGTGCTGGCGGTGGTGGCGGGCGCGCTCCAGAAGGTGCTGAAGGCCCGCCGCGAGCCCACCCGGGGGAGGTCGCTCCGGGCCATGGTCCCGGTCTCGGTCCGGAGCGAGGCCGAGAAGATGGCCCTCGGGAACCGGGTCAGCATGATCTTCGCCGACCTGCCGGTCGGACCCATCGACCCCGTCCGGCGCCTCCACCGGATCAGCGAGGCCACCCGCGACCTCAAGGAGTCGATGATGGCGGTGGGCGCCGACTCCATCATGAACCTGGGGACGTGGGCCCCTCCCACCCTGCACGCGCTGGCCGCCCGCCTGGTGTCGCGGGGCCGGTGGTTCAACCTGGTGATCTCGAACGTGCCCGGCCCGCAGGTCCCCATGTACATCGCCGGAGCTCGCCTGCTGGTGAACTACCCGGTCATGCCGCTGGCCGAGAACGTCGGCCTCTCCATCGCCGTCACCAGCCTGGCCGGTGCCATGGGGTTCGGGTTCACCGGGGACTGGGACGGGATGCCCGACATCGAGTTCCTGGCTTCCTCGGTGGAGGAGTCCCTCGACGAGCTGGCCAAGGCCGCCGGGGTCTGAGGCTAGCTCGAGCCAACATCCGGTTCGGACCGGGGATCGTGAAACGACCTTCCCTGTGCTGAACATGTGGTGAGGGAGCATGGAGGGCACAAGGGGATCACCGAGCCGCCTGGAGCGGTTTCGCGCCATCTACGAGGCGAACTACGGTCCACTCCTCGCGTACGTCCTTCGCCGCACCCGATCGGCCGAGGATGGAGCCGATGCCCTGGCCGAGACCTTCCTCGTTGCGTGGCGGCGCCTCGATCAGGTGCCCGATGGCTCGGAGACCCGGCTGTGGCTCTTCGGTGTGGCCCGTCGTGTCCTGGCGAACTCCCGCCGGGCTGGCACCCGCCGCGACCGCCTCCACGCGAGCCTCCTGATCGAGGCGGAGATCCTCTCCGTGGTCCGTCCCACGACCGACGCCGATCTCTCCGTGGACGTCGTCTCCGAGGCGCTCGGCCAGCTTCACGAGCGGGATCGGGAGCTCCTGAGGCTGGTCGCCTGGGAGGGCCTCTCATACGACGAGCTCGCGGTGGTCCTCGGATGCACGAGGGGCGCCGCCAGGATCCGGGTCCACCGCGCTCGCCGGCGACTGGCTGCCCATCTGGTTCGACTGGGGATCGACGTGCAACGGCGGCCGGGTCCGGGACACGGACGAGCCGACGGGCCGCGGCCCGTCGCCACGGCGAAGGAGGGACGATGACCACGACCGAAGGCGGATGGCTCGACGAGCTGGTTGGCGTGCTCGATCCGGTGCGCGGGGTCGCTCCGGCCTCCGGGTCGGAATCGAAGGCCGCCAGGGCCCTGTTCGAGGAGGTCGTGTCCATGTCCCCCGCGAGGGCCGAGGTACTGACCTCGCCATTCGACCTGCCCATTCGAGGACGCCGCCGGGCGCGCATCGTGGCCCTCCTGGCTGCCGCTCTGGTGGTGCTGGGCGCGGCCGGCGGCTACGCGGCGTCGGCATGGCTCAGCCCGGCGCAGCAGCTCTCCGCCATCGACCGCCTGGCCCAGGACATTCCGCTTCCTCCCGACGGGAACTTCGACGCAGTGCGCGGGAACATCGCCCAGCAGGGAGCGCAGCAGATCGAGGAGGCTGGCTTGAGCGGGGTTCTGGCGTTCGCCGCGACGTGCCAGTGGTACGGCTACTGGCTGGACGGCTTCAACCGCGGCGACCCGGTTCAGATGTCCACAGCCCAGAGAACGATCGATGCGATCCCCTCGTGGCCCCAGCTCGCGGCGGTGGGCTCCGGGTCCGGTGGCACGGTCGAGTACCTGAAGCAACTGGCCGGCTCCGCGGATTCGGGGAACGCGGAGCCCGTCCGCCAGTTCCTCACGGCGAACTGCGGCGCCGAGCCTTGGGGCAACTCCGCGAACGGCTGACCGTGACCCCCGACCCTCGAGGGACGTGGGCGCAGCGAACGTGGGACCGCCATTCGGGCCCTGGCTACTCCCGGTCGCGAACCAGGCCGTCGATTGTCGACAACCTGCGTCCGGTCGAGGTCGAGCAGTTCGGACACGGCGAAAACAGGCGTACGTGCGGTTCGCGATAATCAGGACCTACCGAATCCCATGGGAGGAGTCGTGGCCGTGGTGAACCTTCGCTCGCCGCTTCGTGACCTGGCAGGTGGCACCGGCACGCTCGAGGTGGAGGGATCCACCATCTCGGAGATCCTGGACCGGCTGGAGGGGGACTACCCGCGCCTGGCCGGGTGGGTCCGCGACGAGGGCGGCTCGCTCCGCGAGCATGTCACCGTGTTCGTGAACGGCGAACGGGCGCCACTGGACCAGGCGGTGTCCTCGCAGGACCGGGTCCACATCCTGCCGGCGATCTCGGGCGGCTCCGGAGACGGGAGTGGCCCGGCCGAGCTGCTGGTCGGGACGCACAAGGGCCTGTTCGTGCTGCGCGGCCCCCGGGGCGGAGCCATGGACATCGCGGCCCGTCAGTTCGAGGGCGTGACGGCCGAGTTCGCCATGCGAGACTCGCGGACGGGCACGTACCACGCGTCGGTCACCGACGGCCAGTACGGGCCGAAGCTGTATGTCAGCGACGACCCGACCGGGGAGTGGGAGCAGGCCCAGGGACCCGCCTTTCCCTCCGACACGGATGCCGCCGTGACGCGCATCTGGGTGATCCATCCTGGGGAGGAGGACGGCGTGGTGTGGGCCGGGGTGGCACCCGCTGCCCTGTTCAAAAGCGAGGACGGCGGGCGGACCTGGTCGCTGAACCGGGGCCTGTGGGACGTGCCGAGCCGTCCCGACTGGCAGCCCGGGGCGGGTGGGCTGTGCCTGCACTCCATCTGCCCGTGGCCGGGCGATCCGGGTCGGATGGCCATCGGCATCTCGGCGGCGGGCGTCTGGCTGACCGACGACGGCGGCGAGACCTGGCGGCGGGGCGTGAAGGGGATCGCGGCGCGCTATCTGCCGCCGGAGTCCCGCGAGGCAGCCGTGGACCTCTGCGTGCACAACATGCACCGCGCCCCGCTCCAGCCCGAGACCATCTACATGCAGTTCCACGGCGGGGTGTACCGGTCGGACGACGCCGGCGAGACGTGGCAGGACATCGGCTCCGAGGGCGGCCTCCCCGCGGACTTCGGGTTCCCGCTGGCGATCGACCCGGCGAATCCCGACCGGGCGTTCGTCATCCCGCTGGTGGCGGACCGTGACCGCGTGACACCGGAGGGCAAGGTCCGCGTGTACGAGACCTCGGACCGCGGCGAGACCTGGCGAGCCCTATCGAACGGTCTTCCCGACGGCTACCTCACCATCCTGCGGCAGGCCTTCGGTCAGGACGGCCGGGACCCGCTGGGGCTGTACTTCGGTGCGGAGTCCGGGGAGGTCTTCGGGTCCGCGGATGGGGGAGCGTCGTGGACGGTGGTGGCGGAGCACCTGCCGCCGGTGACCTCGGTCCGCGTCTCCGCCTGAGGGAAACGTTTCCGACGGCGGACGCGGCCTCACATCACGCCCATGCCCCCCAGGTTCTTCATGAGGTCGCTCATGACGTCGGGGTCGGTGTGGACGTTGACCACCGAGGGCCCGTCGAACTCCGCAGCGCGCTCCAGCGCGGGGCGGAGCTCTTCGGGTGACCTGACGGTCTCGCCGTGGCCGCCCACGGCCTCGGCCAGCAGGTCGTAGCGCATGGTCGACAGGATCGCGCCGACGTCGGCCTCGTGGCCGTAGAAAGCCCGCTGCTCGTGGCGCACGTCGCCCCACCCGCCGTTGTTCACGACCACGCAGATCACCGGCAGGTGGTGGCGGGCCGCGGTGTCCAGCTCCAGGGCCGACAGGCCGAACGCGCCGTCGCCGGTGAACAGGATGACCGGCTCGTCGGGCCGGGCCGCCCGCGCGCCCACTGCGAACGGCAGCCCGATCCCGAGCGTTCCGAAGGCCGAGCCGATGTACATCGAGGTTCCCGGACGGTGGGCCCGGAAGAACGCGATGCCCCACAGGGCGCTGTCACCGCCGTCGGACACCGTGGAACAGGCCCCGGTGTCCTCGGCGAACCGGGCGGTCTCCCGCGCCAGCCAGCCGGGGTGCACGCCCCGCGCGGGGCGTTCCGTCTCGCTCTCCCAGGACCGGAGGCTCATGGCCGTGCCCTGCCGGGCCTGCTCGCACCAGCCGTCGAACTGTTCCGCCGGCTTCGGCCATGTCTCGGTGAGGGCCTCCAGGACCGTCCGCACGTCACCGGCCAGCCCGACGTCGGGGAGCCGTTCCCCGCCCAGGTTCTCGGGCCGAACGTCCACCTGGATGACCTTGCCGGCCGGCGGGAACAGCGGCGCGCCGCCCCACAGCAGGTTCGCGTTGAACCGCGACCCCAGGACCAGCACGGCATCCGACGACGCCAGCGCGATGCCCCCGTGCACCAGCCCGCCCGCGCAGCGCGGATGGTCGTCGTCCACCAGGCCTCGGGCCGCGCTCGTGGTGATGACGGGGATCCCGGAGCGCTCGGCGAACTCGCGCAGCGCGTCGCCGGCCCCGGAGAAGAACGCACCCGACCCGGCCAGCACGGCCGGGCGGGCCGCCGTGGCCAGAAGGTCCGCCGCCCGCTCCAGGTCGCCCTGCGCCGCCGAGGGCCTCGCGTGGGGATGTCCCGAGGGCCAGGGCTTCTCCGCGGGCTGCGCGTGCGAGCCGAACACGTCCTGCGGGATCTCCAGGTATGCGACGCCCGGCGCACCCGACCGAGCCTGATGCACGGCCTCCCGGACGTACTGGGGGATCCGCTCGGGGGCCAGGCACTGTTCCCGCCACTTGGTGATGGGGGCCACCAGGGCGAGCTGGTCCACGTCCTGCACCGCCTCCCGTCCCCGCTGGTGCAGCCCGGTCCGACCGGCGATCACCACCACCGGCGCGCCGGCCTTGTTAGCTTCGGCGATGCCGGGGACGGCGTTGGCCAGCCCGGGGCCGGCGGTGACGCTGGCCACGCCGGGGCGCCCGGTGGCGAGGGCCCAGCCCTCCGCCATCATCACGGCGTTCTCCTCGTGCCGGGTGTCGATCAGGCGGATGCCGGCCACCCGGGCCCCTTCGAACAGCGGAAGGTTGTGCCCTCCGGGGAGGGCGAACATGGTGTCGATCCCCTCGGCCGCCAGGGCCCGCGCGGCCAGGATCCCTCCGTGCTCGGCTTCGGTCACGGAGGGACTCTATCGAATGCCGTGTCCGCACTTCCTCACAGCAGCAGCTCGTACGCGAACCAGGCCGAACGCACCGCCCCCATCCGCTCGTACAGGCGCTGGGCGACCTCGTTGCCGGTGGCGGTGAACCACTCCAGGTGCACGCACCCGCGGTCGCGCGCGGCCGCGGCGGAGGCCTCGATCAGGAGCCTGCCCGCCCCGGTCCCGCGACGCTCCGGCACCACGAACAGGTCGTTCATCAGCGCGACGTCCGCGGCCCGCGTCGAGCTGTGCGTCCAGTAGATGGTGGCGAACCCGATCAGCTCGTCCCCTTCCCACGCCCCCAGCAGCAGCCCCTGGTCGCTGGGCGCGATGAACCGCCGGAAGAACGCGCGGTTGCGCTCGTCGTCGGGTTCGGCCCCGTAGAAGCGCTGGTAGCCTGCGACCAGGGGCAGGACTGCCTCCAGGTCTTCCCGCCGAAGTGCCCGCACGCTCGTCATGACGCAGGCGTCAGCCTATCCGGAGCCGCTAGGATTGCCGCCGATGCGGGCGGCGTTCTTCGAGGGCATGAAGCAGATGGTGGTCCGCGACGCCGATCCTCCGGCACTTCGCGACGGCGACGCCCGCGTGCGCGTCCTCCACTGCGGGATCTGCGGATCGGACCTCTCGCTGTACAAGACGGGCATCCTGGCCGGGCCCGACCAGGTCCTCGGCCACGAGTTCTCGGGTGTCGTGGAGGAAGACCGCTCCGGCACGTTCCAGGAGGGCGCGCGGGTGGTGGCCTGGCCGGCCCGCGGGTGCGGCGAGTGCCTGTGGTGCCGGGAGGGCCACCCCCGGTACTGCCTCGACCCGCCCTCCGCCTGGGGCGCCTACGCCGAGCAGGTCGCCGTGCCGGCGCAGCACCTCATCCCCGTCCCGGACTCCCTGGACGACCGGACGGCGTCCCTGGCCGAGCCGCTGGGGGTGGGGGTCCGCGCCGTGGACATGGCCGGAGTGAAGGAGGGCGACCTGGTATTCGTGTCCGGCCTCGGCTCGATCGGCCTGCTGGCCATCGCCGCGCTGCTCGACCGGGGAGCCCGCGTCATCGGCGCCGACATCCGGGAAGAACGCCGGGAGCTCGGGAAGGAGTTCGGCTGCGAGGTGGTGTTCGACCCCGTGGCCGAGGACCCCTTCTGGAAGACCCTCGCCGTGGACCAGCACGGCCCCGCCTTCGCGTTCGAGTGCTCGGGGTCGGGCACAGCGGTGCAGATGGCCTTCAACGTGTGCGGCCACATGGGAACGGTGGTCCTGCTGGGGATCCCGTTCGAGCCCGCCGTGTTCATCCCCGCGGTGATGTCGGTGAAGGAGCAGCGCGCGCTGTCCATCTCCGGCCCGTCCCGCGAGTCCATGGAGGAATCCCTGGCCTTGCTGGAGCGCCGGCCGGACACGGCCCGGGTGATCACCGGCGACGTCCCGCTCGAGGAGATCGACCGGGCCATGCTGGACCTGGTCGAGGGCCGCGGCGGCGTGAAGGTCCTCGTCGACCCGCGCGTCTAGGCTCGGGTCCCCGGTGACCCGTCGGCCGGGGCCGCAGCCTTCGCGAACCTCGACCGGCCGCCGCCCCCGTCCGACGCTCCTGCTCGCGCCGGCCACCTTCTTCGAGGGCTACGACACCTTCGTCCTGGCCCTCGCGCTGCCGCTGATCCGCAAGGACTTCCACCTCACGGTGGGCCAGTCGGGCCTGGTGGCCTCGGTCGTGTTCGCCGGCTCGTTCGGCGTGTTCGCCCTGCTGCCGCTGGCCGACCGGCTCGGGCGCCGGCCCGTTCTGGCCGTGACCATCGCGGGCTACACCGTGGCCACGTTCGCCACGGCGTTCTCGCGGGGCGTGGTCGACTTCGTGGCCTACCAGTTCGTGGCCCGCTTCTTCCTGTCGGCCGAGTACACCCTGGCCACCATCGTGATGGTGGAGACCGCCCAGCCCGAGCGCCGGGGCCGCGCCCTGGGCCTGCTGACGTCGACCTCCGCGCTGGGGCAGGCCGGGGCCGGAGCCGGGTTCCTGATCGTCCTGGCGGCGCACGCCAGCTGGCGCCTGCTGTACCTGGTCGGCATCGTCCCGCTCGTCCTGGTGGCGCGGGCTCGCCGGGACCTCCCGGAGACCGCGCCGCCGGCGGCCGACCGGCACGCGGCCCTTCGCGCCATCCGCCGCAAGTGGGCGGTGGGAGCCACGGCGCTTGCGTTCCTGTTCGCGCTGTTCCCGACCGCGGTCACCACGCTGGCCTCGACGCTGGTGCTGGAGCGGTGGCACCTGTCGGTCTCGGACCTGCGGCCGTGGCACTTCCTGGTGTGGCTGGTGGCGGTCAGCGGGTTCTTCGTCTCCGGCCGCCTGCTGGACCGGTGGGGCCGCCGTCCCACCTCCGTGCTGTTCCTGGCCGCGGCGACCGGGGCGGGGGCGTTCGCGTTCACCGCGTCGTCCACCACCGCCCGGGTCTTGGGCCTGGCGCTGGTGATCTTCACCCTGACCGGGTCCACGCCCTGCGTCGCCGCCTACTCGACCGAGCTGTTCCCCCCGGGCGCCCGGGGCCGGGTGGGGGCGTGGCTGCGGGGCATGAGCATCACGGGCCAGGCCGCCGCGCCCGCCCTGACCACCGTGCTGGCCGGCCCGCTGGGAGGGCTCGGTGTGGCGCTCGCCGTGGTCGGGTCCTCCTACGCGGTGGGGGCCGCGGTGGTGTTCTTCCTGCTGCCGGAGACCCGGGGCTGGGGGCGCGGACCGCCGCCACCGACGGTGGGACCGGTGGGGCCCGGATGAACCGTTCCGGGCCGTCGGGAGCGTCCCGGGGAACCACCACTTCGGGGACCGGAGCCGTACCATCGGTTCGTGGGCCTGTCGGTCCTGCGTGGGTTCCCGAGGCCGCTTCCGCCGGGTCGTCCCGGCGACCCGGGGCTGTTCGGGCCGGGGACTGTGGCCTGGCGGGTGAACGGGGAGGGTGTCCTGCTGCTCGGCGGCCCGCGGGCACTCCTCATGCAGATCGCGCACCCCTCCGTCGCAGCGGGCGTGGCCGATCACAGCGGCTTCCCGGCGGAACCGTACCGGCGGCTGTGGCGAACCATGGACGCGATGCTCCGGGTCTCCTTCGGCGACTCCGAGCAGTCCCGGCAGGCCGCCGAGCAGGTGACCGGCGTCCACCGCCGGGTGACGGGGGAACGCGCTCGTGACGGCGTGGCCTACCGGGCCATGGACCCGGTCCTGCTCCTGTGGGTGTACGCGACCCTCGTTGACACCGCCCTCGTGGTGTATCGCCGCTTCTTCCGGGCGCTGTCGCCGCAGGACGAGGAGCGCTACCACGAGGAGATGAAGCGGCTGGCCACGGCCATGCACGTGCCGCCTGAGATCCTGCCGGCCGGCCTTGGCGAGTTCCGGACTTACGTGGCGGAAACGGTGGATCGCCTCGAGGTGACCGAGGACGCCCGCCGCCTCGCTCCGCCGATCCTCCGCCCGCCGCTCCCGATTCCGCTTCGACCCCTCGGGGCCCTCCAGGAGCTGGTCACGCTCGGGATCCTCCCGCCCCGGCTGCGCGCGGCGTACGCGCTGTCCTGGACGCCGGCTCGCGAGCGCGCCCTGGCCGCCTCGGCCGGTGCCGTCCGGGCGATGGTCCCCCTGCTCCCCGAGGCCCTCCGGCGGTGGCCCCACGCCCGCTCCGCCCAGCGCCGGGCCAGTGAGGCCGCGCCCGGCCCCTAGGTCGAGTCGGAGATCGCCAATCGACAGGAAGAGGCGCTACTGGTATCCTCTGCTCAGGTGGCCGCTGAGGCCCATTTCATTATGCCCTCTTGCCGTATCCCGGCCAGCGGGAACATACGCTCGGCCGAGGCTGTTGTATGTGATCGAAGGATCGCGTGGAGGGAAATCGAAGGAAGAAGATGGCCGAACCCGCTCGCCCGCTGGGCACCGACGACGCCGACGACCTTCGCCTGTATCTGGAGGCCGCGGCACGCGAGCCCCTCCTCACCAAGGAGGAGGAGGTCGAGCTTGCCATGACCATCGAGAAGGGCAAGGAGGCCGAGGAGCGCCTCCGGGCCGGCCGGCTGAAGGCGGAGCGAAGCGTGCTCAAGGCGCACCAGGAGATCCGCACCGCCGAGGCCGCCCGGAAGCGGTTCATCATGGCCAACCTCCGCCTGGTCGTGTCCGTGGCCCGCAAGTACCAGGGCCAGGGGCTGCCGCTGCTGGACCTCATCCAGGAGGGCAACATCGGCCTGATGCGCGCGGTCGAGCTGTTCGACTGGCGCCGCGGCTTCAAGTTCTCCACCTACGCGACGTGGTGGATCCGCCAGGGCATCACCCGGGCCATCGCCGACCGCTCGCGGTCCATCCGCCTGCCGGTCCACATCCACGACCGCCTGCGGAAGCTGAACCGGACCCGGTTCCAGTTCGCGCAGCAGCACGGGCGCGAGCCCTCCCGCGAAGACCTGGCCAAGGCCCTCGACACCACGGTCGACGAGATCGACGACCTCACGGAGATGGGTCGCCGGGAGCCGTTGTCGCTCCAGGCCCCCGTCGGTGAGGAGACCGAGCTCGGCGACCTGATCGAGGAGACCGATTCCGAGGGCCAGTTCAGCGAGGTCGAGGACTCGCTGCTCCGCGAGGAGATCGGCGCCGCCGTCGAGCGGGTGCTGGACGACCGGGAACGCCAGGTCGTCGCGCTTCGCTACGGCCTGCACACGGGCCGGCCGCTTTCGCTGCGGGAGACCGGGAAGGTGCTCGGCCTGTCCGGCGAGCGCGTCCGCCTGATCGAGCGGGAGGCCCTGCGGAAGCTCCGGGACTCCAAGGAGATCGGCGCCGCGGTCGCGCTGTAGCCGCCCTCGGCGCAGCCAGATCCAGGAATCCCGAAGTCGCTGGAGGAGCCCCCTGTGGGGGACGATAACTCCAGCATGGCCTCCGATCAGCTCACGGCCTCTGCCGCCGCCACCCCGGCGGTGACCGAAGGCACCCGGATCGCCGCCCGGAACGCCGCGGTGGTCGCGGCGGCCGAGATCGCGGGCAAGGTGGCCACGCTGGCCTTCATGGTGGCGGCCGCCCGTATCCTGGGCCGCTCCGGCTTCGGGGCGTTCTCCTTCGCCCTGTCGTTCTCCCTGCTGGCGGCGACCCTGCCCTCGTTCGGGTTCGCCGCCCTTCTGACGCAACGTGCCAGCGCCGAGCCGGCCCGCCTCCCCCAGCTGCTGTCCGAGATACTGGTGTGGCGGACCGCCATCGCGGTGCCCGTGTTCGCGGGGGCGGCCGTGGCCGGACTGGCCCTGATGCCCGGCGGTGGCTCCACCACCGCGTTCCTCCTGGTGCTGCTGGCCTCGTTCGTGGATATCTACACCGACGCCGGGCGGGCTGCCGCGGGGGCCAGGCAGGACCTGCGGGGGGTGAGCGTCGCGCTGGTGGTCCAGCGCTTCGTGACGGCGGGACTGGCGCTGTTCGCCCTGCTGGCCGGGTTCGGCCTGGTGGGGCTGGCCGCGACCTACCTGGCCGGCACGGCCGTCGGCACGCTGGGGGTGGCGGTGAGCCTCCGGCGGCTGGGGGTCACGGTGGACATGAGGTCGATCCGGCGCGACACCATGCTGGCCACCGGGCGGATGTCCATCGCCATCGGCATCGACACCGTCGTGGCGATGGCCCTGTTCCGGATCGACCAGGTCATGCTGGGCGCGCTGAAGGGCCAGGCCGCCGTGGGTGTGTACGCGGCGGCCTACCGGCTGCTCGAGACCGTGCTGTTCCTGTCGTGGTCGCTGGCCCGGGCGGTCTATCCGATGATGAGCGCGGACGCCGAGCGATCCCGGGTCCGCCGGGGCCTCGAGCAGGCCGTGGCGGCAGTCGCGTTGATCTATGTCCCCTTCGGGGTGGCCCTGTGGATCGACGCCGGGCCCATCCTGCGGGTGCTGTACGGCGCCTCGTACGCGGCGGGCGGCACGTCGGTGGTCCGGTGGCTGGCCGCGGCGCCGCTGGTGTTCGGCGTGGGGTTCCTGGGGAACTTCGCCCTGCTGGCCCGGCGGCGTCGGTGGGAGGTGGCCGCCGCCAGCTCGGTCGCCGCCGCCTACAACGTCGGCATGAACTTCGTCCTCATCCCGCACCTGTCCGGCACGGGAGCGGCCATCGTCACCACCACGTCCTACGCGCTGGAGGCCGTGGTCATCCTCGGCCTGCTGGTGCGGGACATCGGCTGGCCCCGGCTCGACCGTGCGGTCGCCCTGCCGGTGGCGGCCGCCGCGCTGATGGGCGCGTTCCTGGTGGTGTCGCCGTTCGGACCGCTGGTGGAGCTTCCAACGGGGGCGGTCCTGTACGGGGGGGCCTGGTTCCTGCTGGCACGGTGGCGGGCGCCGGAGCACCTCGCGGTGATCGCGTCGGTGGTGCCGGGTCGCCGGCGCGAGACGTAGAGGCCGCTAGCCGGCCTGGGCCCTCGCCCCCGGCGCATTTCCGGGCGACGGGCCCGTGCCCGCCGGGGCCGCCCTGCCGCCGTCGCGGCCTCTTCGTGCGAGCTTCCGAACCGCCAGCCCGGCCAGGAATCGCATGTGGTCCCAGAACGGCCCCCGGTCACCGGCCGACCAGATGCTGTGGGTGGCGAAGGGCGCGCCGGCCACGCAGCCCAGCATGTCGCGCCCCAGCCCGCCCCGCCGTTCCACCCGGGCCCGGAGGAGGTCGCCCTCCAGCCACTGGAACCGGACCCCCACGCGCGGCGGCGCCGTTCGCGGCAGGCTGCGGCCGGTGGCCAGCCGGGCCCACAGGTCCGGGAAGTTCGGGCCGGCCGCGAGGGCAAGGGCCATGGAGCCGTAGAAGCGGCCGTTCAGGTCGATCAGGCGGGGCACACCGTCGTCGGGGACCAGGAACTGGACGTGCGCCAGCCCCTCCCACTCCAGCTCCGACAGCAGGGCCCGGACCCGGGCGGAGAGCTCGGCGTCGGCCCTCACCGTGCGGGCGCGGGCGCTCCCGCCGGCCGGTGTCGGCCACACGCGCTGGGCGACCTGGTGGACCTCGGCCGGCGTCGCGCCGTGCGCGTCCACCAGCGTCGTCACCGAGAGGAGCTTCCCGTGGAGCATCTCCTGGACGATCGGTTCTCCTCCCGCGGCGCGGATCTCCTCGGCCCGACGGGTCACCTCCTCGGGGTCGCCCGAGATCAGGGTGGCCTGGCGCGCCGGCGCGCCCTTCGAGCTCGGCGACCAGTGCAGTCTGGCCTTTACCACGACCGGACCCGGGAACGTCACCAGGTGTTCCTGGGTGGCCGGAGCCGTCCGGGGGGTGGCGATCCCGGCCCGGCGGGCGGCCTGGTCCAGCTCCAGCTTGTCCAGGGCCCGAACCACCGATCGGTGTGGCCCGTACCCCACGCTCGCTCCCAGGAGGTCCCTGCCGCCCGACAGCGCCAGGATCTCCGCGTCGCCGCAGCCGAACACCACCTCGGCCTCGCTGGCGGCTGACGCCGTTGCCGCGGCCGCCACGAACGCGTCGAGGTCGTCCTCCGGGCGCGGCACGAAGAGCCATCGTCTGGCCCACCGGGACGCCGCCGCCAGGTCGGAGCGCTCCGGAGACGCCACGTGCACCTGCCAGCCGGCCCGTCCCAGGGCGCGAACGGCGGCAAGGGCGGCCCGGCTCCGCCCCTCGGAGATGATCAGCGCGCGCATGCATGGCATGCATCGGCGGCCGGCGGTTCCCGCCTGAGCGGGACCGGCCCTGGGTCCGGTCACGGTCCGGCCCGGCATCGGTCCATCACCTCGCCGGCGCCCGGCGAGCCGAAAGTTCTACGTCGTTCGCCCGTTGTGCCATCGCCCGGCCTGTGACTACGCTCATCACCCATCCGGGGGGGTGGAGTGAGGAGGATCGGAACAGTCGTGCGTGCAGGCTATCTCGGGCATCCCCGGAGGCGCCGCGTCTTCAGGACGACGGCGCTCGCTTCGGCACTGCTGGCCATGGCCTCCATCGTGGCCACCGGTGCGACGGCCGCAGCGGCCGGGACCCAGACCACGGTGACGGCGGTCGCCGATTCCTACGTGGACTCCAAGCACAGGACCTCGAACTACGGGACCTCCACCGAGATCCTTGTCAGCAAGGACCGTTCCGGCTACGTCCGGTTCAACGTCCAGGGCGTCACCGGCGCCGTCTCGACCGCGACCCTGCGCCTGCACGCCAACAACGACTTCGGCCCCGGGTTCGCCGTGCGGTTCGTCTCCAGCACCACCTGGGGCGAAACCACCATCACGTACTCCGACGCCCCGGCGATGTCCTCGACCATCATCGCGTCGAGCGGGGCCGTGAAATCGGGGTGGATCTCCCTGGACGTGACGTCCCTGGTGTCCGGGAACGGGCTCATCAGCGTGGGTGTAACCACCCAGGCGGGCGGAACGCTGACGCTGGCCAGCCGCGAGACCGGCGGGAATTCCCCCCAGCTCGTCGTCACCACCGCCGCCCCGGCCGACACCATGGCGCCCTCCGTGCCGGCCGGCCTGACGGCCAACGCCGTGAGCTCGGGCGAGGTCGACCTGTCCTGGGCCGCGTCGACCGACGACGTCGGCGTGACCGGCTACACCGTGTACCGGAACGGATCGGCCGTGGCCACGGCGACCGGGACGAGCTACGCGGACCAGGCGGTGGCCGGCGGCACCTCGTACTCCTATGGGCTCGACGCCTTCGACGCCGCCGGCAACCATTCGGCCCAGTCCACGGCCGCCTCGGCCACCACGCCCACACCGGCCGCCACCGGCGATCCCATCATCGGCGCCGCCGGCGACATCGCGTGCGATCCCGCGAACCCGTCCTTCAATGGCGGGAGCGGCACCGCCGACAGCTGCGCCGAGAAGGCCACGGCCGCGCTGCTCGCCTCCGCCCCCCTGACCGCGGTCCTCACGCTGGGCGACGACCAGTACGACGACGGGGCGCTGGCCAAATGGGGCCAGTCCTACGGCCCCACCTGGGGGGCCTTCAAGTCGATCACCTACCCGGGGGTCGGCAACCACGAGTACCTCACCGGCGGTGCGGCCGGGTACTTCGGCTACTACGGCGCGGCCGCCGGCGACCCGTCCAAGGGGTACTACAGCGTCGACGTCGGCACCTGGCACCTCATCGCGCTGAACGGCGAGTGCTCCTACGTGGGTGGGTGCGCGAGCGGCTCGGCGCAGGAGACGTGGCTGCGGGCCGACCTGGCGGCCCACCCCAACGCCTGCACGCTGGCGTGGTGGCACGAGCCCCGGTTCACGTCGGGATGGAGCGGCAACCACACCATGTTCGACGCGTTCTGGAAGGACCTGTACGCGGCGGGCGCGGAGATCGTGCTGAACGGCCACGACCACATCTACGAGCGCTTCGCGCCCCAGACGCCCGGCGCCGTGGCCGACTCCATGTACGGCATCCGCGAGTTCATCGTGGGAACGGGCGGGCGCAACCACAGCAGCATCGCGTCGATCCAGCCGAACAGCGAGCTCCGCAACGTCACCGCGTTCGGCGTCCTCGAGCTCACGCTGCACCCCAACGGCTACGACTGGTCGTTCCTGCCGGTGGCCGGCAGCACGTTCACCGACTCGGGGTCCCAGGCCTGCCACAGCGTCCCGCCGGCCAGTGTCTCCGCGCACTACGCGACCCGCAGCTCATGGCCGGCCACCGACGGCATGTCCGTGCGCAGGGTGTCCGACCGCCCGGACGACTAGCCGCGCAAGCCGGGCAGCGCCGCGATGCTCGGCAGCACGAGGTCGGGCTGGATCGTGGCTTCCTCCAGATCGTCGCGGCTCGAGGTGCCGGTGAGGACCAGGATGGCGTCCAGCCCCGCCCCTTTGGCGCCGGCGACGTCGGAGATCAGGTGGTCACCGACCACGGCCACGCGCCGGCACCCCGCCAGCGCGTCGCGGGCGATCTGGAACATCAACGGACCGGGCTTTCCCACCACGGTGGCCGTGGCGCCAGTCGCCGCCTCGACCGCGGCAAGGATGGCCCCGGTCGCGGGGCGAGGCCCGTCATGGGCTGGGAAGACGGCGTCCCGTGCGGTCGCGTACAGGGCGGCACCGTTGAGGATCGCGGTGGTGGCCGAACGCAGCTCGTCGTAGTCGAACCGGTCGTGCCCGCCCACCACCACCACCTCGGCTCTCCCGGCGTCGGGCGCGGAGACGAGGCGGAGGCCCGCCTGCTCGATCTCACGGCGAAGCGCCGGGGACCCGATCACGAACGCGTGACGGCCGGCGAGATTCCCCCGCGACTCCAGGAAGCGGGCCGTCGCCGTCGCCGCGGTCAGCACGTCGGCCGCCGTGGCCGGGATGCCGATCGCCGCCAAGCGAGCCGCCTGCTCCTCTCCGGAGCTCTGGGGGTCGTTCGTCACGAACACCACCCGCGTTCCGTTCGCGCGGAGGGCGGCGATCGCGCCGGCCGCCCCCTCGATGGGCTCGCCTCCGAGCCAGACGACGCCATCCAGGTCCACGATCAGGCCGTCGTAGTCGAGACTCCCGGGTGTTCCCTCTTCGCCACCGGTCCCGCGCCGGCTGACCTTGCGACCGCTCTTCGCCCCCCGGTCGTACGTGTCGAGCCAGGCCGGTCGCCCGATGCCCGGCCGCAGGAGCGGGTCGTCCCGCGGCTCCAGCGCGACCAGCCGCATCGGGAGCTCGCCGGCCCAGACGGGTAGGACCAGATCCTCCTCGTCGTCCTTCGGCGGCCCGGACCGGACCTTGGCCGACGCGTCGTCGAGGCCGATTCCCAGCACCGTGGTCTGCCGGAGCTCGGAGGGACTGGGGCCCCGGACCTCTTCCCACCGGGACGGAGCCACGTGCTCGACGATCGCCTTGAGAGCTCGCACCTTCTCGGCTTCGTCCTCGACCTCGAAGGCCCTTCCCAGGATCACCACCGATCGGTAGTTCACGGAGTGGTCGAACGCCGACCGGGCCAGCACGAGCCCGTCCACGATCGAGGCGGCAGATGAGGGCCTCGTCGAGGATGTCCTCCACCACCGTTCGGTCGTAGCGGGCGCGCTCGGGGTGCCGCTTGACCTGAACCCGATCCGAAGGTGCGGTGCTCATGCGCTGAACGTGCGCCTCCCTCCCCTGACGGCGCGGGCCAGTGCCGCCGACACCGCAGGGGCTTCGCCCGGCTCCAACGTGGCCGTCGTGAGGCGAACCCCCGGCCCGCTGGCCAGGCGAAAGCGCTCGCCGGGGGCGACCGCATAGCCGGCGGCGAGCATCGACGCGACGGCGACCGTCTCCTCGGGCACCGGAACCCAGACGTTGAGCCCGGAACGGCCCCAGGCTCCGATTCCATGTGCCGCCAGCGCCTCGACCAGGGCCTGCCGGCGCTCGCCGTAGACGCGCTCGGTGCGGGCGAGCCGCTTCCTGGTCCGATGGTCCGCCAGCATCGCCGCCACCGTCCGCTGGAGGCTGCGGCTGACCCAGCCGATCCCGAGGAGCTGCCGGCCCTCCACACGGGCCACCGTCACCTCGTCGCCCGCCAGCGCGGCGACGCGAAGGTCCGGCCCCAAGCCCTTGGCGAAGGAACGGACCACCGCCCATCGCTCGCGACCCCCGCAAACGGAGGCAGCCGGTGCCCCCGCGATGCCTGCCGCGTGGTCGTCCTCGATCACCAGCACCTCGGGATGCGCCGCCAGGACCCCGCGCAGCTGGGCGGCCCGTTCCGGGTCGAGGGCCGCGGCGCCGGGGTTCTGTGCCCGCGGCGTCAGGATCACGCCATCGACGCCCCGGCCGAGCGCGCGCTCCAGGGCCTCCGGCCGAATCCCCGCCTCGTCGATCCTCACTCCCTCGACCCGCAGGCCCAGCGCGGCCAGAAGGTCGAGGACCCGAGGGAACGCTGGATCCTCCACCGCCACCCGGTCGCCGGGACGGAGCGCGGCGCCGAGCACGCGCTCGATGCCGTCGAGCGCGCCGCTCACGATCGTGATGTGGTCGGCGTCGATGCCGTCCGCCCGGAACGCGGCTCCGACCAGTGCGACCAGGCGCTCGTCCTTGGGCTCGACCCCGTAGAGGACCTGTTCGGGCTCGAGGTGGGGCAGCGGGGGGAGCAGTGCCGGGTCGGGGTTGCCGCTGGTGAGGTCGCGAACCCCGGCCGGCACGGCCACCTCGTACTGGACGGGAAGCGGCGGGCGGGCGGCCACTCGCGTCCCGGCGCGGCCGGCACCCACGACCAAGCCGCGCTCGCGGAGGCGGCGGTAGGCGGTGGCGACGGTGACGTGGCTGGCGGCGAGGTCGGCGGCCAGGGCCCGGATCGGCGGCAGGTGCTCTCCCGGCCGCAGCTGCCCCCGGCGTACGGCGCGCTCCACGCTCGCCGCGATCTCGATGGCGGTCCGTCCGGCGATCGTATTTTGCCCAGGCACGAATTGATTTTTAGCCTATAACGTAATCGGAAGTCAATCGCGGCGGCTCCCGGCCGCCTGGGCCGGACGGATTTGGTAAGACTGAGCGGCCATGGCGACGATCGACGGCGTTCGCGAGGTGGCCCTGAGCCTGCCCCGGACGTACGAGGCGCTGGTGCGGGACCGGGTCAAGTTCCGCGTAGGGCGGATCGTCTACCTGTCCTTCTCGCGCGACGAGACGCTGATGGGGTTCGCGTTTCCCAAGGAGGAGCGTGAAGGCCTGGTCGCGTCCGACCCCGACAAGTTCCTGATGCCCGAGCCGTCGGACCTCCGGTACAACTGGGTGGTCGTCCGCCTGGGCGCCATCGACGACGTCGAGATGCGCGAGATCGTCGTCGACGCATGGCGCATGGTCGTGCCCAAGAGCGTCGCCGGCGCACACCTGGACCGTGATCCCGCAGCCGGGCCCTGAAGACCGAGAGGAGAAGCGGCAACACTTTTCGCCATCGAGCAGGTCGGCCAGCTCGGGCGCGTACCGCGCCCGGACATTCGTGCAAGCCATGGCGTCCGGCGGCTCGTAGACCTGTGGGGAGCTGGCAGGGGGACAACCGAGAAGGAGGAGACATGCGTCGAAGGATCGCCTTCACGGCCGCGCTCGTCGTGGCGCTCGCCGGCATGGGGTCCGGCGTGGCCCGGGCCACCCAGACCACCCCCCGCGGGGCGTTCACCCCGCCCAAGGTCCAGAAGGCGTTCTACGACGACCATCTGGATGCGTTCGTCAGCACGGACACCTCCAGCAAGTTCTTCGCCAAGGCCATGGGCATCAACTTCTCGCCCGTCCTGGCCTCGCTCAAGCCCAAGGCCTTCCCCGAGATCTACGTGGTCAAGGGCCGCGCCGCGCAGGGCCAGCTCACGGTGCTCGGCTCCGAGCCGGGCGAGTCGAACTACTCCCCGATCTGGAACCGGGTCACGGTCACGTGGAAGCAGTCGGCCACCCCGGTCCTCCTCACCAGCGACACGCAGATCGACGATCGCGAGTCGGCCGGCGACCTCACCACGACGCGCACCAAGCTCCTGTTCGACTGTCCGGTGATCGCAGAGGACATCGACGCGGGCGCACACGTCGCGCCGCCCACGGTGTTCAAGACCTTCTACGACGCCCACCGGGACGGCATGCTCGCGACGGACGTGGGCTCCAAGACCCAGGCCAAGGCCAAGCACATCAATTTCTCGCCGGTCCTGGCCAATCTGGGCTCGAAGGCCTTCCCGGAGATCTACATCTTCCAGGGACGGATGGCCAAGGGTCAGCTCATGGTGCTCGGTTCGGAGCCCGGCGAGCCCGATTACTCCCCGGTGTGGGGAGAGACGTTCGCGCACTGGAAGGCCGGGGTGACCCCCCACGTGGTCAAGAGCGACACGGCGGTGGACCACCTCGCGGCGACGGGCAAGATCGTCCTTCAGGACACGACCTTGCTCCTGAACTGCCCGGTCACCGGGGAGGCGGGCCAGTAAGTCCCGGCGCGGCCGGCGTCCTCACAGCGTCGGAGGCGAAGCTCTGCCCGGTCACGCCCCCGGCTTGCTCCGGCGCTCCTGCAACACCCCGGCAGCCATCTGCCGTCCTCGAGATGCCGGATCTCGCCGACCTCCACCCCGCGTTCGACGAGTCCGTCCCGCGCGGCCTCGATGTCGGAGACGACCAGGTGCGTGCCCCGGACCGAGCCCGGGATCGCGTCGGTGATCCCGATCCCGATGGCGATCGAGCACGCCGAGCCCGGCGGCGTCAGCTGGACGACCCGCATCTCGTCGCCGACGCGGGTGTCGACCTCCAGGTTGAAGCCGGGCGCGTTCGAGGTAGAAGGACTTGGCGCGGTCCACGTCCGAGACGGGGATCAGCACGAGCTCGAGCTTGAAGTCCACGATGCAGCCTCCTTCGTTCGTCGCCTGTCACCTGGGGACGAGCCCGAGGATCGCAGATATGGAACCGATCCCGGGACGTATGCGTCCTGGAAGCCGTGATGGAGAGATGCTGAGCGCCAAGGTGGAGCGAGCCCCGGCGGTGGAGAACGGCAGAATCGGCGAGCTGTACCTGCGGCATGCCGACGATGCCGTGCGGCTAGCCTACCTGCTGACCGGGGACCTCGCGCTTGCGGAGGACCTAGTCCAGGACGCCTTCGTCCGATTGGCCGGGCGACTGGTCCACCTGCGGGACCCCGGCGCGTTCCATGCCTACCTGCGAAGGACGGTGGTGAACCTCTCGCGCTCGCACTTCCGGCGGCGGAGGGTGGAGCGGGACTACCTGGAGCGCGCGCGAGGCGACGTCGGGCGCGACGCGACGCGATGGTCCGCTCCATCCGTGGAGGACCGGCAGGTGCTGTGGCAGGCGCTGGGGCAGCTCTCCCAGCGCCAGCGCGCCGCCATCGTCCTGCGGTTCTACGAGGACCTGTCCGAGGCCCAGGTGGCCGAGATTCTGAAATGCCGGCCGGGAACGGTGAAGTCGCTCGTGTCGCGAGGGCTCGAGACGCTCAGGAACGAGATCAGGGGTGATGACGGTGAGTGACACGAATGACGATCTCCGCCAGGTTCTTCGCAGGAGAGCCGACGACGTGCCGTTGCATCGCACGGTTCCGCCGCCTCTGCTGCGCCGGACCCGCCGCCGGATCGCGCTGAACGCTCTGGCCGTGGGGGCCGCGGTCGTCGTGGTGGCGGGCGGTGGCTTCGCCGGCCTGCGCGCCATGAGCGCCCCCGGCTCGTCGCGGCCCACCGTCGGACCGGCGTCCAATGCGTCGGGCCACTCGACGCCGTCGTCCTCCGCCCACTCGACACCCCCGCCCTCGGCCCTTTCGGCCTGTACTTCTGGGGAGCTTCGCGCCGTGGGCTCGATGGAGGGAGCCGCCGGCTCGCGGGAGGGGGCCGTCACCATCACGAACTTCTCGGACCAGGCCTGCACGCTCCAGGGGACGCCAACGATCACCCTTCTCGATGGGAACCTGGACCCGATCACCTCTGGCGTGGCGTTCAGCTCCTCGCCGGCCGGATGGGTCGCCAATGCATCTCCCCAGCCGCCGGGGTGGCCCGTCGTGACGCTGGCGCCCGGTGACTCCGCCTCCGTCCGCATCCGCTGGGGCAACTGGTGTCCCGAGGGCCGAGCCGCGCCACTGTGGCAGGTCCGGATCCCCGGCAGCGGGACCGTCGACGTCAACGGGTTCGAGGCGCTGGGCCCGCCCCCGTGCAACGGGCCCGGACAGCCCTCGACGGTGGAGGTGGGGCCGTTCGAGCCGAACTCGGGTGCCTGACCCTCACCGCGTGGACCGATCTCCCACCGAGATCCCGCAGCCTCTGTAGCTGGGCACTGTTCGGAAGTCGAGCACTCCGGGGGCACTCTGTCCGGGTTCACAGCTTCCGCGCATCGGGCTCAAAGGGGCGACCCGCACCATCGGGGTCGAACGGCGCATCGGGCGCCGCAACGGAAAGGAGACGGACATGAGCGACAACGGGGCGCCGGCGGCACGGGCCAGCCGCCGCAGGCGCTGGTTAGGAGCGGGCGGGCTGCTCGGGGCCGGAGTGCTCGCCGGGGCCATCCTGGCGGGCTCCCAGGTGGCGGGCGCGGCGAGTTCCAACTCGAGCAACTCGGCTTCGCCGTCGAGCTCGTCGACCGGGGTCGCGGCGCGCCACGCGGGCAATCCGGCCCAGGTCGCCCACGGGCCGGGGGAGACCCTCCTGAGCGGCGCGAACCTCTCGACGGCCACGGTGGCGGCCAAGGCTGCCGTTCCCGGCGCCACGATCATCCGGGTGGAGACCGACTCCAACGGCGGTGCGGTCTACGAGGCCCACATGCAGAAGGCCGATGGAGGCTTCGTCACCGTCCAGTTCGACAAGAACCTCAAGGTGACCGGCACGGTGGACGGCTTCGGCCCGGGCGGGCCGGTCCCCGGATCCTCCGCCTGATCCAAGCGACAGACGCACGGCGTGAGAGGCCCGGCGATGAGC
>JALYLZ010000126.1 GCA_030774015.1 Actinomycetota bacterium
CCCCGGGGGGCGCGCCTCTCCCGTGCTACTACCGGTCGAGCGGGCTTAGGGCTCGTGCTGCCCCACGGTGGCGTAGTAAACGTCCTCCTCCACCGTCCCGTTCAGGCCGCGGGTGTCCGCCCACACCAGGTCCACGTTGCCCCTGGCGTCGTTGATCACCCACATGTAGTCGCCGAGGAAGCCGGCCTGGACGGGGTTGTTGGCCGCCACCAGGTTCGGCATCGACGCCGTGGTGATGCGCTGGAACGTAGTGCCCCCCGCGGTCGGCGACAAGGGGGTCGCGATCTGCGCCAGCGTGATGTCGTTGCAGCCGGTGCTCTCGCAGCTCCCGTAGTGCCGGTCGTAGAAGCCCACGCTCACGGAGCTACCCGTCTTGGTCACCTGGCTCCACGACATGTACTGCGCCGTGTTGCCGAAGGGCGAGGTGATATTGAAGAGGGAGCTCCAGCCCACGCCTCCGCTCGTGGAGGACTTCATGAACACGTCCGTGTTGCACGGCGACGTGTGCACCCCCGGCGTGGTGAACCGGCAGTTCGAGCCGAGGTTCCGGCCGTCCGACCACACGAAGTACAACCGGCCAGCGGAATCGACGGAGACAGACCCGTAGGTCTCGTCCTGCACCCGGAACGTGTCCGGGGGCAGGCACTGACGGCCTCCGGCGGACGGGGTGCAACTGGCCGGGTCGGATGGCTGGAAGCCCTGGTCGTCGGTGATCTCGTAGGGCCCGGTCCAGTTCGAGATGCTCGAGCAGTCACCGGATCCGCTGATTGGCACAACCGGGCACTTGACGATCATCCACTGGTTCAAGCCCGCGGTGGGCGTGCTGCCGTTGAAGAACGACACGTAGACCGTGCCGTCGGGGCCGACGATCGGGTCCGAGCCCTGGTCGTTGTCGCAGGCGTTGGGGTTGGACTCGGCGCTGAACGCCGTGCAGAACGTGGAGTTGGCCCCGCTGATCTCGAGCGGCGCCGACCACGTCGCCCCACCGGTGGTGGACTGGCTGAAGAAGATGGGGCTGTCGAAGGACCCGGGGATACCGGTCGAGGAGCAGCCGACGGCCGCGCCGGCACGGAACAGCGTCCACGTCATGTAGACGTTGCCCGCCTTCGGGCCGCTGGTGCGCTGGTCCGCGATCACGTACTCCTTGTCGTCCGAGAAGCACGGGTCGTCGTGGCTGGCCACGACGCCATACGGGGAGTCGCGATAGGTCTGGAAGGGGTCAGGGAACGGCGAGTGGTAGAACTCGCCGTTGATCCCGGCGTTCGACTTCTCGACGAGGATCGCGGTGTCGGGCGAGTTGATGTCGAACAGCACGCCGCCGATGTACGCGTTCCCGGCGCCGTCGAACGCAGCCGTCGGGTCGCTGATCGCGTCGAACGTGTGCCCGTCACCGCCGATGAACTGGCGCCACGGCGGGATCTGGCTCCCCCACGTCTGGCCGTGGTTGAGCGTCCAGTCGTAGCCCGTCTGGTTGAACCCGACCGAGCTGTCGTTCTGTCCGACGATGTAGTTCAACGCGTTCGTGGGGTTGGCGGCGATGGTTTCTTCCGCTTGCCGCCTGCGCGAGCAGTCCTGGTTCACGCGGATGTTCGTGATCCCCGCACCGACGTAGGTGTTCTGACACCCCTGCGTGTTGTTCGTCGGGGGGAGTGCCGGGGCGCTCCCCGCCTTGTTCGAGGCCGCTGCGGCCCTCCGGTTCAGGACTCCCGCGGCGTCGAGGAGCGTGTACACGGTCCCCGACGACAGGTGTGCCCGCCAGGGCCACTTGGCCTGGCCGAGCTCGGCCCTCAGGGCCGCACGCAGGACCATGTTCTTGACGTGCGGGGCCTTTGCTCCTGTGCGTGCATTGGCCGAGAACAGCACGCCGGCGATCATTGCCGACGTTATCGCGAGCGCCACGACGAGGCGCACACGTGCTCGCATGCTCTTCCCCCTTCCTTAGGGTGACGCGATGGGATTCGGGCGGGAGCGTACCCTCCGCATCCCTTCCGGCGCAAGGGTTGACCCATGCGAAAACCCACGAAAAGGGACCAATCGGGCTGGAGTCGTCGCGACGCGCGGGCGCTGTTCCCGATGGGGCTCTGGTTGCCTCTCGGCTAGCCCAGCCCGAGGCCCTTCGCCACGTTCGTCCGCAGGATCTCGGTGGTGCCCTCGTACAGGCGCATGGCCCGGACGTCCCGGTACCATGACTCCAGCCCCAGCTCGGTCATGAAGCCGTTCCCGCCGTGCACCTGGATGGCCCGGTCCGCCACCCGCCCCACCATCTCGGTGGCCACGAGCTTGGCCAGGGCCGCTTCCTTGCGTCCGTCGGCTCCCTCGTCGATGGCGGTGGCCATCTTGTAGACGAGGAGCCGGGCCTGCTCGAGCTCGGCGTGGGAGTCGACGAGCATCCCCTGGACGTACTGGTTGTGGCCGATGGGGCGCCCGAACGCCTCCCGGGACTTCGCGTAGTCGAAGGACCGGTCCAGGAGGTTGCGGGCGATGCCCACCGCGCTCGCCGCGATCTGGAGCCGGGCCCCGTTGATGGCCTTCGCGGCGGAGTAGAACCCGAACCCCTCCTTGCCCAGGACGTTGGCCACGGGGACCTCGACGTCCGAGAACGTCAGCTCCGCCGGGTTCTGGAACGGGGACATGGTCCGCTGGATCCGGGTGACCTCGAACCCCGGGGTTCCCTTGTCCACGAAGAACGCCGTGATGCCGCCGCGAGCCCGCTTGTCCGGGTCCGTCAGCGCGAACACCAGGGCGAAGTCCGCCACCTCGCCGCCGGTGATGAAGTGCTTGCGGCCGGAGACGATCCAGGTGCCGTTGGTCCGGATCGCCTTGGTCTGGATGGCGGTCGCGTCGGAGCCGGCGCCGGGCTCTGTGAGGGCGAAGCAGGTGACCTTCTCGCCGCTCATCAGCGGCTCGAGGTAGCGCTCCCGCTGGTCCGGCGTGCAGTCCAGGTAGATCGGCGTGGGGCCCGTCACCACGGGGAAGATCGACTCGAACTGGGCCAGCAGCAGCCCGTGGCGGTAGGCCTCCTCGTGCAGCACCACCTGTCCGAGATACGAGAGACCCCCTCCCCCCACCTCCTCCGGCATGTGCAGCGTCCAGAACCCCAGCTCGGCGGAGCGCTTCCGGAGCTCCAGCCGTTCCTGCGTGGCGCCCTCGAACGTCCCGGTTTCCTGGATCTCCTGGCGGTGGAGCTCCTCCCGGGGGCGGATCTCTCGGTCGATGAAGTCCCGAAGGGTGCTCCGGAGCTCCAGGATCTCCTCGGGGATGTTCAGCAGGGGCACGGCGACCTCCTCCTCACTCCTCGGCTGGCGCCCGGACGGAACGTCACCGGGGCACAACCTACCGACGCGTAGGTTACCCGTCGGTAAGTCTACCCGCCACCGGGCCGGGCAGCGAAGCTTTCATCGGATCCGGGTGGGCCGCCACACCCGGCCGAGGGCGTAGATGAAGGCCGGTCCCGCCACCACCAGATACAGGAGGAAGTACTTCAATCCGGTGGCACCGAGCATCAACCCGAACACGTAGTAGTAGACCAGCCCGAGGGCGATGAGCAGCAGAAACGAGGTGCCGGCCCGACCAAACCAGCCCATGCTGGTGGGGCCGCCACGGGTCCGGGAGAACTCCGTCACGACCGGCTCCCTCGGCGGGCCCATCCCTCGAACCACGAGGCCCGGCCGGAAAGCTGGTCGGGGGTTTTCCGCCTGGACGGGCGCGAAGCACTGCGGGCACCAGTCGAGCTCCGGTGCCAGATGAGCTCCGCACGTGGCGCAGGCTTGCATCCCTTCCGTTGAATCGGCGTGGCAACGCCGGCGCTTTAGGCGGCGCGGCGCTACGCGACCGTGTGCAGGTCCCGCGGGGCCTCGTTGAGCCGGGTGGCCCCCTCCTCCGTCACCACCACGATGTCCTCGATCCGGACCCCGAACCGCCCCTCGAGGTAGAGGCCGGGCTCGATGGAGAAGCACATCCCCAGCCGCAGCGGCTCCCGGTTGCCGGCCACGATGTACGGGGGCTCGTGCTCCTCCAGGCCGATCCCGTGTCCGGTCCGGTGCACGAACCGGTCCCAGAACCCGGCGGTCTCGATGACCTCGCGGGCAGCGCGGTCGACGTCCTCGGCCGCCACGCCGGGGCGGACGGCCTGGAGCGCCCGCTCTTGGGCCTCCCGGACGACCTCGTACACGTCCAAGAACTCGGCCGGCGGTTCCCCGACGCAGACGGTGCGACTGATGTCGGAGCAGTAGCCACCCACGCGGCCCCCGAAGTCGAGCACCACGGGGTCGCCGGGCCGGATGGTCCGTTCGCCCGGCTCGTGATGGGGCGAGGCGCCGTTCGGGCCGGAGGCCACGATGGTGAAGGCCACGGAGTCGTGGCCCCGTTCCAGGAGGAGCCCGCCCAGGGACGCCGCCACCGCCGATTCCGTGTGGCCGGCGAAAGGGGTGCGGGCGATCATACCGAACGCCTCGTCGGCGCCCGCGGCGGCCCTGGCCAGCAGCTCGATCTCCTCGGGATCCTTCACCGCGCGCAGGCCGGGGACCGCTTGTGACGCCGGCACCAGCCGGGCGCCGGGCAGGGCGGCCTGGAGGCCCAGCACATGCACGGCCAAGGTCCGGTCGGTGACGGCGATTCCGCCCGCCGGGCCCACCACGCCGCGAACGACCTCGTACGGGTCCTGGCCGTCCCGCCACCCCACCAGCTCCACACGCGAACCGGCCGGGGAGGCCTGGGCTCGCGGCTTCTCCAGCTCTGGCACGACCAGCACCGGTTCTGCCCCGGGCCGCAGGAACAGACAGGTCAGCCGTTCCAGAGGCGGCGGGTCGTAGCCGGCCAGGTACACGAGGTCCGCCGAGGGCGTGACCAGCATCCCGCTCAGCCCGGCCGATCCGGCCTCGTCCGCGGCCCGGGCCATCCTCCGCGCGAAACGGTCGTCGTCGCTCATCGCATCGCCCTCACGTTCAGATCTTGAGCCGGATGGGCAGCCGCACGACCCCGAACGACGCCGGGGTGGCGCCCAGGACGATCCCGTCCGCCTCCACCGGCATCGGGCGTTCGGTCTCCACCCGGATGGTCTTCCCCTTCATCTCCACGATGTGCGGATGCGGGACCTGCTCGCCCCGGTACATCAACGGCAGCAGGGTGAAGTGGTCCGAACGCGGACCGGTCATCACCAGCACGTCCAGCAGGCCGTCGCCGGGCCAGGAGCGCGGCGACAGGCGGAGCCCGCCCGCCTCGAACTGGCAATTCCCCACCACGACGTTGGTGGCCGGCCCCTCCCATCCCTGCTCCCCCACCCGGACCTTGAACGTCTGGGGCCTGGTCCGCGCCAGGGTCAGCCAGAACGCCAGGAACCGGCGCCCCCGGCCCAGGAACCGGGGCAGGCGCTCCGTGCGGGCGTGCGTGGCCGCGCCGAACCCGGCCTGGGCCAGGTTCGGGAAGTACCGCGTGATCTCGGATCCGTCGGATGCGACGCAGGTCACCTTCCCCACGTCGATGGGGAACAGCCGGTCTCCGGCCATGCTGGCGGTGGCGCGCGTGGCGTCTCCGGGCAGCCCGAACGTGGTGACGAGGCCGCACTCGGCGCCGGCGGGGACCACGCCCAGCACCGCGTCCTCAGCGACGGCCCTGTCGTCCTGGATCATCCCGTTCACCACGTGATGGACCAGGTCGTCGCCGCCCACCGCGACGAGGAAGCGCTCCCCCGCCGCCAGGACGTCGCGAGCCACCTGCTTCGCATCCGATGCCTCGGCCACCTCCACCACCCGGTAGTCGAGGCCCTTGCTCCGGACCGTCCGCTCGACCTCGGGCATCTCGGCGGCCACGCGGCCCCGCCCCGCCGCGGGGTGCACGATCAGTACCAGCCGGCCGTAGGGACTCGCCACGGACGCCGATGGTAACGGCGGCGCGGACTCTGTAACGGACCGCGTGGCCTGGTGCATAGAGGAGCAGCGTGGGAATGCGATCGCTGATTCGTCGCCACCGGACAGTCGCCGCACTGGCTGGTCTGGTCGCGGCCGCCGGGCTGTCGTTCGGCCTGTACTGGTTCGCCCCGTGGAATCTATTCGTCGACAAGCGGGTCCTCGGCGACCAGGATTACCTCGTCCCGGCGGACATCGACCTCACCAAGTACCGAACCGCGGTGATCTGGTGCCGCCGGTTCAAGGTCGGCTTCGGCGTCGCCCCGATCGAGCCGGCCTGACACCGAGACCTACTTCGGCTTGTGTAGGATGCGCAGCCATGTCGCGCGGGCCCGCACGGGCCGCTCTCTTCCTGGCCCTGCTCACCGCCGGATGGTCCACGGTCTCTGGGGGCGCTCCCAGTGCAGCCAGCCCGAGGAGCGTCGATCAGCCCAAGAGCGACTTCAACGGAGACGGGTTCGCGGACCTCGCCATCGGGGCACCCGGCGATGAGGTCGACGACACCAACGGCTTCGCGGTCGGACAGGGCGTGGTCGTTGTCCTCTACGGGTCGCCGCGAGGACTCACCCCTGTAGGTCAGCAGCTGATCACCGAGGACTGGGTGTCAGGCATCTACGGCGGAGGCTACTTTGGAAGTGAGCTTGCGGCCGGCGACTTCGACGGCGACGGATTCGCCGACCTGGCGATCGGAGACCTCTGGACCCACATCAACGAGGGGGCCTTCTACATCCTCTACGGATCCCCCCGGGGCCTCACCAGGGCGGGGAGTCAGGTATGGGACTTCGCTTCGCCCGGGATCAAGGGGAAGCCCTCGATCGGCGAGGACCTGGGGAGCCGCCTCGTCGCCGCGAACTTCGGTCGAGGGGCCGGAGGACGACCTCGCCGTCTCTGCCCCGAAGAAGGGGGCCGGCCGCGGAATGGTCCTCGTCCTCTATGGCTCCCCCGCCGGCCTCTCCGCAGCTGGCAACCAGCTGTGGAGCCTCGACAGTCCGGGCGTGAAAGGTGGCGCCAGGTACAGCGTCAGCTTCGGCGAGAGCCTGGCGGCCGGCAACTTCGGCCGCGGCCATTACGACGACTTGGCGATTGGTTGGTCCAAGCGCATCGACGGATACGCGAACAGCGGCGCGGTCAGCGTGCTCTACGGCTCGCCATCCGGCCTCACTGGCGCACAGAGCCAACTGTGGACCCAGGTCTCACCGGGGCTACGGGGCCGACCGGGGATCGCGTTCGACTTCGGTGCTGGGCTGGCGGGAGGCAATTTCGGCCGTGGGCACCTCGACGACCTCGCGATTAGCGCGGCCGGCGAGACGGTCGGCGGGAAGCGGTACGCCGGCGCCCTGTACGTCCTCTATGGCTCGGCATCGGGCCTGACCGCGACCCACGCGCAGCGATGGACGCAGAGCTCACCGTTCGTCGCCGGAACGCCCATGAAGGAAGGTTGGTTCGCAGCTGCCCTCGTGGCGGCGAACCTCGGGCGAGGACCCCAGGACGATCTCGCTGTGGGCGAGTCGTTCGCGACCGTCGGCCGGTACCGTCGGGCAGGTGAGTTCCACGTCTTCTTCGGCACTCCGACCGGCCTCCGGGCGAAGGGCGGCCAGCTGTGGACGCTGAACACGCCCGGGGTGCACGGACGAGCACGAGCGAAGCGCGGGTTCGGAGACGTGGGTTGCGCCGCCCACTTCGGGCGCGGACGCTGGGCCGACCTCGTGGAGACGGAGGACGACCAGCCGCCCCACAACTCCTACGGGCCCGGGGCCGTCCAGGTGCTGTACGGGTCACCTCGAGGCCTCACCGGGGTAGGCGTCCAGCGATGGCGAGAGGGCGAGCACGGTATCCCCGGGACCCGAACCGCTTACGACCTCTTCGGACACGTCGCGTGCGGTTGAACGTCTCCGCCTACAGCCCCGTGTAGCTGACGACGCCTCGGTTCACTGCCTGGTGGGCCTGTCGGGCCACCGAGGCCACCTCCGCGGGGGCGACCTCGGAGATCTGGCGGATCAGGTCCACCAGCATCTTGCAGCTCCGGACGAAGTCGCCGGGAGCCATGCCGGTCTCCCCCAGGACGGCGTCCAGGGCCTTCCCGTCGGCCCAGTGGAACACCGCTGTCGCGAACCCGGGGTCGAGCTCCCGGCATAGCTCCACCTGGCGCTCCTCCTCGGCCGCGCGGATGCGCCGCCACACCTGCATCAGCCCCCGGTAGCTCTCCCCCACCGCGGCCGTGGGCATCTCGCCGACCGCCCGCGGGACCCGCTCACGGGACTCGTACACCACGGTTGACGCCAGCGCGGCGACCTCCGGCGGCGACAATCCCGCGAACAGCCCCGCGCCGAGTGCCTCCGAGACGAGGATGTCGCCCTCGCCGTAGATCCTGGCCAGGGCCTCGCCCTTCGAAAGCAGGTCGAACCCCCGCACGTACCCGAGGTCCTGGAGCACCGCGAGGACCCGGTCGAACTGCCAGGCCAGGGTCTCGGTCCGGGCCCGGATGCGCCGGTCCACTGTCCGGATCTGCTGCTCCAGCTTGGTCGCTCGAGCCGCCCACCGCTCGTGGTGGGCCCGGTCCGGGCACGCATGGCAGGGGTGCTGGCGGGCCCGTTCCTCCAGGGCCGCCGCCTTCGCCTCGACCGCGGGCTCGGACCGGCCGGGCCGACGACGGAGGGGCCGGACGTCGATGGCCACCAGCCTGGCAGCCAGGTCCCGCCGGTACCGCGCGCTCCGGGCGCTGCCGGTCCGGGGAAGCTGGATCCGCGTGACCACCTCGGGCACCTCGTCGAAGTCAGACGGCGACAGGCGGAAGACCTTCCGGTCCTGGGCCAGGACGGTGGGACGGCCCTCCCGGCTCGACAGCACCACGGCGAGCCCCCGGCGGCGGGCCCGAGGGACGAACACCACGTCGCCGGGCTTCAGCGCCCCCAGGCCCTCCCGCACGGCATCCGACCTGGCCCGGTCCCGGCCCTTGCGGGCCTCGTCCCGGACCGCCTCTGCCCGCGTTCGCAGGGCCCAGTACTCGGCGAAGTCCCCGAGGTGGCAGGCCATCTGCTCCCGGTATCCGGCGAGGTAGGCCTTGTCTCGTTCCAGTTGCCGCTCCAGCGCCACCACCGCCCGGTCCGCCAGGAACTGGCCGAACGACGAGTTCAGCAGGTGGTGGGTCTCCTCCCGCGTGTAGCCGCGGACCAGGTTCACCGCCATGTTGTAGGAGGGACGGAAGCTCGAGGTCAGCTCGTAGGTGCGCGTCGTGGCGAGCGAGGCCACCCGATCGAAGGGCACCTGCTTCTGGTACAGGACCACCGCGTGGCCCAGCTCGTCGATGCCCCGGCGTCCGGCCCGCCCGGTGAGCTGCGTGTACTCGCCGGGCGTGAGCAGCTCGTGCCGTTCCCCCTGGAACTTCCACATGTCCTCGATCACCACGGTCTTGGCGGGCATGTTGATGCCGAGGGACAGGGTCTCGGTGGCGAACACCACCTGCACCAGCCCTCCCTTGAACAGCTCCTCCACGGTCTCCTTGAACAGCGGGAGCATCCCGGCGTGGTGCGCGGCGATCCCCGCGGCCAGCGCTTCCCGGAACTCGTAGAAGCCCAGCGTGACCAGGTCCTCCTCCGCCATCCACGCGGCCCGCATCTCCGCGAACTCGCGGATCCGTTCCTCCTCGGCGGGGGTGGTGAGGCGGATGCCCGACGACATCAGGAACTGGACGCTCCGGTCGCAGCCCGCCCGGCTGAACACGAAATAGATGGCGGGGAGCATCCCTTCCTGCGCCAGGACCTCGACCACGTCCTCCCGGCGGGGTACGAAGAAGCGGCGGTGGCCCTCCCGGGGACGGGACCGCCGGTGGAGCTGCGGGTTCCCGCTGGAGCGGCGGTAGTGCGTGTTCACCCGCAGCTCGCGCTGCTCCAGCGACACGATGTACGGGTTCGGGACGAGCGCCCCGCCCACGTCGGCGTGCATGGGATGCAGCTCGTGGCCGATCAGGTAGTGGTGCTCGAGCGGGACCGGGCGGCGTTCCTCGATCACCACCCGGGTGGGACCGCGGAGGGTGCCGATCCACTCCCCGAACTGCTCGGCGTTCGACACCGTGGCCGACAGGCACACCACCGAGACCGTGAGCGGGAGGTGGATCAGGACCTCCTCCCACACGGCGCCGCGGTAGGGGTCCTGGAGGTAGTGCACCTCGTCCATCACCACGTGCTGGAGCCCCTCCAAGGTGGAGCTCTGCTCGTAGAGCATGTTCCGCAGGACCTCGGTGGTCATGACCACCACCGGCGCCTCGGAGTTGATGGAGTTGTCCCCGGTCAGGAGTCCAACCCGGGCCGCGCCGTACCGGGCCACGAAGTCGCCGAACTTCTGGTTCGACAGGGCCTTGAGGGGCGTGGTGTAGAAGGCCTTGCGGCCGCTCGTGAGCGCGCGCTCCACGGCGTACTCCGCCACGACCGTCTTGCCGGAGCCGGTGGGCGCGGCGACCAGCACCGACTCCCCCTCGTCGAGCGCGCCCATCGCTTCCAGCTGGAACTCGTCCAGCGGAAAGGGGTAGTAGGACTGAAATCGCTCGAGGTCGGCCACGAACCCAGTCTACGGGCGGGGCTGCTGCCAGCCTTTCATTAGTAGGTGCACTGGATGGTGGCCCGGACCCATCTCTCGGGGACCACCTCGAATCCGGCGGGCCGCGGACAGGCGATGGGCGTCACGTTGATCGACGACGTGGTCGACACGAGCGAGAGTCGGTATGCGCCTGGGGGCAACGGGATGACGAAGCTCCCTTGTTCGGATGCCCTTCCCGAGGCCACCACCTGGTCGCCGAAGACGAGGAGGACCTCGACGCGCCCACCCAGGCCGACCGCGGGGTGCGGACAGATACATGGGGGCACCGCCCCGATCCCCCCCCACACCCCACTGTCGCCGGCGGAAGAGGGGCGACCGTCCGTGGAGAAGAAGACCTGAGGCGAAGTGCGTGGATCCGGGTGGCACGCCATCAGGACCACCAGCACCGCGGCCAACGTGAGCCTGCCCGGAGTCCGCCAGCGTGGGACCTCCATTTCTCATCAACCCTCGGCTGGGCTGATCCGGGCGACTCGGTTGGACTCGGACAGCGCAACCCACAATGAACCGTGCGCGAACGCGGCCAGCTTGGCCTGGTGGCCCAGGATCGTCGTGGCGAGTGGCGCGCCGGAGTTCGGGTCCAGCTTCCAGAAGCTCCCTGGCTCGTCCGCCGTCAGCCACAGGGCACCGCGCGCGACGACGAGCCCATTGGCCCCCGGGCTCATCGGGACCGTGTCAGTGACCCGGAGGTGCGTGGGGTCGATCCTGGCCACGGCCCCCTGGAAGTACAGGGCCACCCACAGCGCTCCTCCGGCAGCCGCGGTCGCCAGCGGGCCGCCGCCGGTCTCCACGGTCCCGGTCACCTTGCTCGTCGTCGGATCGATCCGGACCACGGTTCCCGCTTCCGGACAGGAGACCCACACCGCTCCGAGGGCGAAGGTCACCTCACTGGGATCCCCGGCCACGCGGATGGGCCGACCGACAACGCGGCTCGTCGCCGGGTCGATCCGGGCCACGGTGCCGTCGAGCGCGTTGGCCACCCACACGCTCCCCGCCCCTACCGCCAGGCCATCGGGCTCCAGCCCGGTCTGGATCGTCGCCACCACCCGGTTCGTCCCGGGATCGATCCGGGAGACGGTGTTCTCGTGGTAGTTGCTGACCCACAGCGACCCGAACCCGAACGCCATCCGAACCGGCCCCTCGCCGGTGCGGATGGTGGCGGTCACCTCGCTGGTGGCCGGGTCGATCCGGGAAACCGTGGTGCCCTCGAAGTGGGCGACCCAGATCGAGCCGGCCGCCGCGAGGAGCCCGTCGGGCCCCTTCCCCACCCTCACCACCTCCTCGACGTTCCCGGCATCGGGCAGCGCGGGTGTCGGGGCCGGCCCTGGCGGCGAGCTGATGGCCGGACTCGGGGTGGGCGCGCCGGTGGGGCCCCCGGGCCCAGCCGGGCTCCCGGCACCGCTACAGGCAGCGAACAGCGCAACCGCGGCCACGGCGGCCACGATGGACCGAGCGCTCAAGCTCCCCTCTCTTCGAGGCAGGTTCCCACCCGGTGATACGCCGCGGCCTCGGCTCTGGGATCGCGGTTACTTCCTCGGGGAGCCGCGGCCAAATCCGGCCCCCGGTGCTGGCCTCTACGCGCCTACGCGAGCCCGCAGCGCCGGAGGTGCTCCTCCAGCAGCCGGGTGAACTCCTCGGGGGCCTCGAGGTTGGACAGGTGGCCGGCGCCCTCGATGACCTCCAGTCGGGCGTCCGGCACGGCGTCGGCCATCGGCGTGGTGGCGTCGGCCGGGATCAGCGTGTCCCCCGTGGAGGTCACCACCAGGGTCGGCACGTCGATGCCGGCGAGGTCGGGGGTGGAATCCGGCCGCTCGGCCATCCCCAGCGAGGCCGCGGCGATGGCGTCGGCCGGCTGCGCCGCGATGATCCCTTTGACCCGATCCCACAGCTCATCCGGGGCACTCGCCGACAGCAGCGGCGGCGGCTGCTCGACCAGGAACCCGTTCCCTTCGGAGCGCAGCCGCTCCGCCAGGGCCCGGCGCCGCTCGGCGCCCGCCTCGTCGTCGGCCCCGGCCCGAGTGTTGGCGAACACGAACCCCGCCACCCGGTCCCGGGCCGAGCGCCACAGCTCCAGGGCCACGTACCCGCCCATGGACAGCCCGCACACCACCGCCCGGTCCAGCCCGGCCTCGTCGAGCGCCTCCACCGCCCGGCGGGCGGCGGCGGCCATGGTCATCACGTCTCCGGCCGGCGGCGTCCCGCCGAACCCCGGGAGATTCGGCACCACCATCGAAACCGAGACGCGCAGCGCGGACACCTGCGGCTCCCACATCGACGCGTCGAGCGGGAACGCGTGCACCAGCAGCAGTCCGTCCGTCACGCCGGCGATCCCTTCGGGACGACCACGCGCAGCGAGGACGGCAGCACCTCGAACGCCGCCGGCAGCGGCAGGGACTGCTCGCCGTCTGCATAGATGTGGAAGTGCCGGTCGGCGGCGATCTCCACTCGGCTGCCCCGCAGCATGGTGACCTTGGGGTGGGTGGTGTGGGTCCCCCGGAACACCCGGGGGAAGTTCCGGACGAACTCGCCCCGCCGCATGGCCCCCACCACGCACACCTCGAGCAGCCCGTCGGTGAGGGAGGCATCCGGGCACACCTTCATCCCCCCGCCGTAGGACCGCCCGTTTCCCACCGCCACCAGCATCCCGGACAGCGAGTGGTGCTTGCCATCGACGGTGACCTCGAACTGGGCCGGCTGGTACCGGCGGAGCGTGCTGAACACCGCCGCCACGTACTTGGCCGTCCCCTGCACTCGGGTCTTCATCCGGTTGGCCGTCTCGTTGACCTCCGAGTCGAACCCGGCCCCGGCCACGTTGATGAAGTGCGTCTCACCGGACGCGCCGCTGATCCGCACGGCGTCGATGTCCCGGATCTCCGGGTCTACCAGCGACGGTAGGACGCTGAGGGGCTTTCCCCGCTTGAACCCCAGGAACCCGGCGAAGTCGTTGCCGGTTCCCGCGGGGATGACCGCGAGGGCAGTGCGCATCCCGATCAAAGCGGACCCGACCATGCCGGCCATGCCGTCCCCGCCCACCGCGGCCACGATCTCGGCGCCGTCCTCGGCGGCCTGGCGGGCGATGCGCGGCGGGTCCAGCGGCGACTCCGACAGGACGATCTCGTGCTCGACGCCCAGGGCGGTGAGCGCTTGCCGCACCTCGGGGACCAGGCGTCCCCCCCGTCCCCGCCCGGACGTCGGGTTCACCACCACGATCACGGGAGCGGTCACGCGATCACCTGTCCGTCAGCCGGTGGGAGAGCTGGAGGCCCTGGGCTTCGGGGAACCAGAGCCCTTCGGCTTGGGCTTCGGCGACGGGTGGCCCGAGGCCTTCGCGCTGGGCGACGCGCTCGGCGTCCCCGTCGCCCCGGTGGGCCCGGTCAGACCGGTGGGCGGCTGCGGCGCCGGCGGCGGGACCGGCTGCGTCGGAACCCCCAGGGTCGTCCGGAGGTTGTTGATCTTCTGGATGCCGTCCTGGAACAGGGTGGCCCCCACCGGCAGCAGGCCCTGCGCCTGGGTCACCAGCGCCGTCCGCGTGTCCCCGGTGGCCTGGGCAGCCTCCTTCATCATCTGCGCGAGCTGCTGATAGAGCTTGAGGGACTGCCCCAGGAAGCTCTGGGCGTCGACGAGGTCCAGGAGGTCCGGATGGCCCGAGATCTCGTCGGCGACCGGGATCTGGTTGATGGCGTTGTACGCGGCCAGGGCGAGCTTCCCGTTCGAGTTCGCCGTGGTGACGAGCTGCGAGGTCTGCACGGTGTTTCCGCTCTGGAGCTGCGTGAAGCCCTGGGTCAGGTCGGGGAACGGGACGAAGGAGTCCTGGAAGGCCTGGGAAACCGGGGTGATGGCCTGGGTCACCGTGCTGGAGAACTGGAGCACGATGGTTCGCTCCTGGTCCTTGCGCTGGACCACGAGGGCTCGCGCCTTGTCCTTGCGGTCGTTGGACGCCTTGATCAGGAAGACGGTCATCAGGCCGATGGCCAGGCCCACCACCAGCACCGCGGCCACCGTGACCTGGAGCCACCGGCGCCGGTACAGCGCCTTGGGCGGCTCCACGTACATCGCCTTCGGGCCGCCCGTCACGGTGCGGCGCCTGGACTTGCCCTTTCCCTTGATCGCCATGAAGCAGGTACTCCCCCGGGTGTGCGGACTACGCGGACACGCAGCGCCTCTCGGCGCGAGCCCCTAAGGATAGCTTCCTCATCGCTTCATCAACCGGGCCACGAAGATGGCCACCTCGTAGAAGACGATCATCGGCACCATCATGGCGAGCTGGGTGTAGGGGTCCTGGCTCGGCGTGATCACCGCGGCGAACACGGTGATCGACAGGTACGCCATCCGCCGCCAGCCCCGGAGCCGCTGGGACGAGACCACCCGCACCCACGACAGGAAGATCAGTACCAGCGGGAACTCGAACGAGATCCCGAACGCGAGGACCAGGAGCAGGACGAAGCTGATGTATTTCGTGGCCGAGGGGAGCACCACGATCTGGGTTCCGGCGAACCCCAGCAGGAAGTGCAGGCCCTTCGGCAGCGTCAGGAAGGCAAAGAACCCGCCCAGGACGAACAGGACGAGCGAGGAGAGCACGAACGGGATGGCCAGGCGGCGCTCGCCCTTGGTCAGCCCGGGGGTCACGAACCGCCACAGCTGGAACAGCACGACCGGCAACGCGATGGCGAACCCGGTGAACACGGAGACCTTGAACCGCACCAGGAACGGCTCCAGCACGCTCTGGGCCACCACCTTGCCGCACGGGATGGGCGGCCGGTTGGCCACCGGGAGGGCCTCGCAGGCCTGCTTGTAGGAGTGGAGCAGGAACTTGAACACCGGCGGGAACAGCAGCCACCCGGCGATGGCCCCCAGGGCCACCGCGATCACCGAGATGAGCACGCGAGTCCGCAGCTCCTCCAGGTGCTGGATCACCGTCATGCCCCGCGAGGGGTCTCGACGGCGCACGCGTGGGATCAGCCGCATGTCCGCCGGTTCCTCGGAACGGACCTAGCCCTGGTCCGCGGGGGGCCCGGTTCCCGAGTCCTCAGGGCGGGTGAGCTCCTGGCGTGGGATGTCGTGGACCGGCATCTCGTCGGGATCGTCGGGCTCAGCCAGGCGGGCGGGCGGCCCCTCGCCGTTCGAGGAGGGCTCGTCGTCCAGGCTGGCCTCGAACGTCGAGCGGACCTCCTCGGTGGTGCGGCGGAACTCCCGGAGGGCCTTGCCGATCGAGCGCCCCACCTCGGGCAGCCGCTTCGGACCCACCACCAGCAGGGCCACGAGGAAGATCACGATGAGCTCCGCAGGGCCGATGTTGAACATGCGCTACCGCCGCCCGCCGCGCTTCTGGAAGGGGACCTCCTGGGCCTGGAGCCGCTCGGCCCGCTCCCGGGTCCGCTCCGCGTCGCGTTGCATCTCCAGGAGCACCGGCTGGACCTGGTCGTTGAACTCGGACACGGACTGGAACAGCCGCTTGAGCTGGCGGGCCAGTCCCACCAGCACGACGCTCAGCACGGCCATGGAGGCCAGGCCGACGGTCAGCCACACGACCACGGGGATGGACACGACTTCGAGGATACTCCGGCCTGGCGGCCTCGGCGGGGTGGGCGGGGTCGGCCTCGGCCAGTTCCGGCCGAGGAGGCGCTAGCGCTCGGTGGTCAGTTCCCGGAGGAACTGGTCGTCCTGGAGCAGGAAGTGCATCCGGATGACGTCGTCGATGGTGAACGGCGGCGGCTCGGGGCCGAGGCCGGCGATCGAGTCCGCCCCGTCCAGTCCCTCCATGCCGGCCGGAGGCTCGTCGTCCAGGTCGGCCGGCCGGCTCCCGCCGAAGTGGAGGTTGAGCTCGCTCTGGAGGCGGTGGGCGGCGTCGGAGACGTCGACCCCCGCCGACACCAGCAGCGCGACGATCTTGCGGTCCGCTCGCTTCTCGACGGAGCCGAGGCACTCGGGGCACACGAACCGGTAGGTCCCCTCGCTGCCTCCGCGACGCACGGACAGGAGGATCGATTCGGGCCCCATGTCCACTTCTCCGCACTCAGGGCAGGTCGTTCGGATCGTGGTCATTTCGATGCAAGTATCGGGCCCCGGATCGGGTGTCTTGATACGGACGGATGGCCCGTTGAGGGGGGTTCCTCCGGGCTACGACTTCTGGCCGTACAGGGCCAGTGCCCGCCGGGCGACGTCCCGAACGTTGTCCCGCAGCGCCGCCGGCTCCACCACGGTGGCCTCGCCCCCCAGGCGCACCACAAGCTTGGCCACCCACGCCAGGTGCCGCGTGGGGAGGGTCACCTCCACCGTCCCGTCATAGTGTTCGTTGATTGATTCCACGTCGTAGTACTCGGCCACCCATCGGGCCGGAGGCCGCAGGAGCAGTCGCACCCGGACGTCCTGGTCCGAGCGGGTGTACAGCGGGCGGCCCGCGCCGGCCAGGCCCCGCGGCTCGAACCGCTCGCCGGTCTCGCGGACCGTGTTGATGCGATCGGCCCGGAACATGCGCTCCCCGTCGGCCTGCCGGTCCCAGGCCACCACGTACCAGTTGCCGATGGCCGAGAAGACCTCCTCGGGGTCGATCTCGCGGACCGACGTGGCGTCCCGGGAGGCCGAGTAGTACTCGATCTCCAGGCGCCGGCGGTCCGCCGCCGCCCGACGGAGGGCCTCCAGGGTGTCGGCCGGACGCCCTCCCTCCGCGGCCTCCACCCGGCCGGCCAGGCGACCCAGCATCTCGGGCCCGAGCTCCGCCTCCAGCTTGGCCAGGGCCGATTCCAGCGGTTCGGCCTCCGGCAGCCCCGGCGTGCCCAGCAGGGCCTTCCCCTGGAGATAGAGCGCCAGGGCCTCGCTCCGCGACAGGCGAAGCGGGCGGGAGAAGTAGTCGGCCATGTCGATCCACACCCGCCCGTCCTCGACCTGCACCTCGATCAGGTCGCCGGGCCCGTACGGGGGGACTCCCGACACGAACAGCAGGTTCAGCTCGGACAGCAGCTCGTCCTCGGAGACGTGGAACATCCGGGCCAGCTCGGCCACCCGGGAGCCCGGGTGCCGGACGACGTATGGCACCCAGACCAGGAGGCGCCGGAGGCGCTCCGCCGCCTTACCCGCCGGCAACGACGGCCTCCAGCCGGCGGACGACCTCGTCCCGGAGCCGGCCCGGCGCGATGACCTTCGCGTCGGGGCCGAACGAGAGCAGGAACGACAGGAACTGGTCGGTCTCCGACGCCGGGACCTCCACCTCGGACCAGCCGTCCTTCCTGGTCCGAACGGCCGGTGCCCCCGGGAGCGCTCGCACCGCCCACCACGCCACCCGGGGAGAGAAGGCCACGCGGGCCCGTTCCTGGGGCTCGCCCGGCCCCCACGGCCCCAGCTTCAGCTGGGCGCGGGCATCGAACCCGTCCGGTGGCTCGGACCCTGGACCGGCGCCGGCCGGCTCCGACAGCATCCGCGACAGCCGGAAGGACCGGACCGCGTCGCGGTCGCGGTCCAGCCCCACCAGGTACCACTGGCCGGCCCGGGACACCAGGGCGTAAGGGTCCACGTGCCGCTGGCCCGGGTCGCCGGTCGCCGGCCGGTAGTCGAACCGAACGCTCCGGCGCCGGAGGGTGGCGTCCAGCACCGCACCCAGGCGGCCGCGGGGCACGTCCGGAGCGGCCGCCAGCGGATGGGCGGACGCGGCCGGGACCACACCTTCCTCCGCCCCCACCCGGAGCTTCAGCACCGCCTGCTCGGCCTCGTCGTCCGACCCCACGGCCTGCGCCGCCACGTACAGCGCGGAGAGCTCCTCCGGCGTGAACGTGATGGCCGGCACGTAGTAGCGGTCCTTGGGAATGGTGTAGCCCTCCTCGACCTCCCACACGTCGGTGTGGGAGAGCTCGACCGGCACGCCGAGGTCCCGAAGGACGTCCTTGTCCCGCTCGAACATGCGCTTCGCCGCGGCGTCGTCGTCCTGCGCGTACGCGGGGAGCTTCTCCCGGATCTGCGCGAACGTGAGCGGCCGCGGGGTGTCCAGCAGGAGGATGACGAGGTTCAGCAGCCGTTCCAGCGGGTGCATCCGCGGGGGATGATACCCGGGCCATGGTGCGCCTTCGGAGAGGAACGGTGCTCGCCGTGACCGCGGAACGGCCCGGCGCGGTCGAGCTGGAGGTGGAGGTGGAGGGCGACCGCGCTCCCGCGCTGGCCTACCCGGGGTTGACCGGTCCCGTTCGACCGGGCGACGTGGTCGTGCTGAACACCACCGCGGTGGCGCTCGGGCTCGGCACGGGTGGGTTCCACCTGGTGGTGGCGGTGGAGGGGGGCCCGGACGTCGATCCGTCTGGGCCCGGCCGGACCATGAAGGCCCGGTACACACCGCTGCAGGCGGCGGTGCGGACCGTGGAGGAAACCCACCGCGACGCCCTGGAGGCGTCGACCGGCCTGGACGGCACCCCCGTCGTGGTCGCGCCGTTGCACTCGATGGTGGCCCTGGTGGCGGCCGGGGCGAAGGCCTCGGGCGCTCGTCGGGTCGCCTACGTCATGACCGACGGCGCCGCGCTCCCGGGCGCGTTCTCCCGGCTGGTCCCGCGACTTCGGGAGGCGGGGCTGCTCGACGGCTTCGTCACGGCCGGCCAGGCGTTCGGGGGGGAGCTCGAGGCCGCGTCCGTGTGGACGGGACTGCTGGCCGCCGGCGAGGTGGTGGACGCCGACGTGATCGTCGCAGCCGACGGCCTCGGCAACCTGGGAACCGACACCCGGTGGGGCGTCTCGGCGCTGGGCGGAGGGAACACCCTGAACGCCGCCGCGACCCTCGGAGGGCGCCCGGTGGCGGCCCTCCGGATCAGCTTCGCCGACCCGCGCGAGCGCCACCGCGGCGTCTCCCACCACTCCCTCACCATCCTGTCCGAGGTCTGCCGTGTCCCCGCCAACGTGGCGGTGCCGCTGCTGGAAGGACCCGAACGCGAAGCGGTATGGGATGCCCTCCGCGCCGCCGGCCTGGAGGATCGCCACCAGCTGGTCGAGGTCTCCGGCCAGCCCGCCCTGGACGAGCTGGCCGGTCGCGGCGTCAAGGTCGACTCCATGGGACGCACCCCCACCGACGACCCGGCCTTCTTCCTCGCCGCCGGAGCCGCCGGTGTCCTGGCCGGCCGCATGGCCAAGGAGATGAAACGCTGGAGGGAATCCTGAGGACGGCCGGGCTCCCGCAGCGGGGGTTGGGTGGGGACTGGCCCCCGGAGGGAGCCCCGCCGGCCCCCAACCACTGGACCTACGCCGGGATGTGCTCGTGGCCCTCCTCGGATAGCCCCTCCGCGCCGGGGTCCGGAGCTGGAGGCTTCTGGGCGGCCGGCCGGGCGGTGACGATCAGGGCCACCGCCGCCAGGATGACCGCCCCCGCCAGCAGCGTGGTCCCGGTGACCGGCTCGGACAGCAACGCCCATCCCAGGAACACGGCCACCACCGGGTTCACGTACGCGTAGGTCGACACCAAGGAGATCCGCGCATTCTGCAGGAGCCACACGTACGCGCTGAACGCGATCAGCGACCCCGGCACGATGAGCCACACCAGCCCCAGGATGGACGGCAGCGAGATCTGGGATGGATGCAGATCGCCGAACTCGCCGGTCACCGCCCCCACCACCAGGGCGATCGCCCCGCCCGCCAGCATCTGCATGGCCGTCGAGACCAGCGCCCGCTTCGGCAGCGCCGCGCGCTTCGAGTACACCGACCCGGTTCCCCAGCACAGCGCCGCGACCACGACGGCCAGCATCCTCGCCAGGTTGAACGAACGCCCACCGCTTCCCACCCCGCCCACCAGCAGGAAGATCCCGCCGAAGCCGATCACCACCCCCAGCGCCTCGCGAGCCGTGATCCGCATGCCGAATCCCAACCGGCCCACGGCGACCATCCACAGCGGGACCGTGGCCACCAGCAGTGCGGCGATGCCGCTCGGGATGCGCTGCTCGGCCCACGACACCATGCCGTTGCCGCCGGCGCACAGCAGGCCCCCCACGATGGCGGCGGCCATCCACTGCCGGGCACCCAGACGGTCGGCCTCCCGGTCGCCCCGGGGGGCCGTCAGCGCGAACAGGATGCCGCCGGCCACCAGGTACCGGGCCGAGGCCATCAGGAACGGCGGGATGGTTCGCACCGCCTCGCGGATGGCCAGGTACGTCGAACCCCACACCACGTAGACGGTGATGAGCGCGGCCCACACCCGGGCCGGCGTGGCCTGGGACCGGGCGGCGCGGTCGGCCGCGGCCGCGGTGGTCCTGCCGGTCGGCCCTCTGGGCTCGCGGCCGGACTCCGTGCTCACCGCCACGAATCCCCCTCCCAACGGCTCCAGCCGGACACTCGGGTCGTCTGGCTCGCCGACTTCCGGATCGCCTGTATCGCCATCACGCTCCTAGCATAGGAAAGGAACTTGCTATTCGGGAACGGATATTCCAAACTAGATTGGTGATCTTGGACACGATCTGAAAGCGTGAAAGGGGTATGACTTTGTATCCTTTCGAGGGCCTCGACGACACCGCCTGGCGCATCCTCCACGAGCTCCAGGAGAATGCCCGCATCTCCTATTCGGAGCTCGGACGCCGGGTCGGCCTCACACCTCCAGCGGCGGCGGAACGCGTCCGCCGCATGGAGGAGACCGGCCTCATCACCGGCTACCGGGTGGACCTCGACCTGGAGAAGGTGGGCCTTCCCCTGACCGCGCTGGTCCGGGTGACCCACCGGGGCGTCAACTGCCTGGAGCTCGGCCGGATCGTCGCCGAGTATCCGGAGGTGCTGGAGTGCCACCGGATCACCGGCGCCGAGTCCTACATCATGAAGGTGGCCCTCCGCTCCGTGGAGCACCTCCAGGAGTTCATCGACCGGCTCATGGAGTTCGGCGAGACGGTGACCTCGATCGTGCTGTCCTCGCCGGTCACCCACCGGGTGATCGACCCCGTGGCGATGACGGCGGGGAGTGCGGCCACGGCCTGAGCGGGGTCCGTCCATCAACCATAGGAACGTCGCGGGGCCCCGTTCCGTGAGACCTCACATGTGGGCGATCAGCTGCTCCACGCGCTCGTCCACCGAACGGAAGGGGTCCTTGCACAGGACCGTCCGCTGGGCCTGGTCGTTCAGCTTGAGGTGCACCCAGTCCACCGTGTAGTCGCGGCGGCGCTGCTTGGCCTGCCGGATGAACTCGCCGCGCAGGCGGGCCCGCGTGGTCTGGGGCGGCTCGCGCATGGCCCGCTGGACGTCTCGCTCCTCCACCGCCCGATCCATCCTCCCCCGCCGCTCCAGCAGGTAGTACAGCCCCCGATCGCGGTTCACGTCGTGGTAGGCGAGGTCCATCAGCGCGACCCGCGGGCTCGCCAGCGGCAGGCCGTTCTTCTCCCGGTAGTGCTCGATCATCGAGTGCTTGGCCACCCAGTCGACCTTCCGGACAAGCCGCTCGGGCTCCCCCGCCGCCAGCGCCTCCAGGGCCAGGCGCCACTCGTCGAGCAGCTTGCGAGACAACGGGTCCGGGCCACGGCGTTCAATGAACCGGGCCGTCCGGTCGTAGTACTCGGCCTGGATCTCGATGGCCGAGAGCTCCCGGCCGTTGGCCAGGCGGACCTTCTTCCGGCACGTGATGTCGTGGGAGATCTCCCGGATGGCCCGAATGGGGTTCTCCAGGGTGAGGTCGCGCATGACCGTGTTCTCCTCGACCGTGCGCAGGACCAGCCCGGTCACCCCGACCTTCATGAGGGTGGTCCACTCGCTCATGTTCGAGTCGCCCACGATCACGTGGAGGCGCCGGAACCGCTCCGCGTCCGCGTGCGGCTCGTCGCGGGTGTTGATGATGGGTCTGCTCCTCGTGGTGGCGGAGGAGACGCCTTCCCAGATGTGCTCGGCTCGCTGGGACAGGAAGTACTGGGCGCCCCGGGGCCCGTGCAGCACCTTCCCGGCGCCGCAGAAGACCTGCCGAGTCACGAAGAACGGGATGAGGACGTCGGCCATGCGGGCGAACTCGCCCTGCCGCGCCACCAGGTAGTTCTCGTGGCAGCCGTAGGAGTTGCCCGCCGAGTCCGTGTTGTTCTTGAACAGGTAGACCTCGCCCGAGATGCCCTCCTCGTGCAGGCGGATCTGGGCCGCCGCGAGCAGGGCCTCCAGGATCCGCTCCCCCGCCTTGTCATGGGCCACCAGGTCGAGGACGGCGTCGCATTCGGGGGTCGCGTATTCGGGGTGGGAACCCACGTCCAGGTACAACCGGGCGCCGTTCTCCAGGAACACGTTGGAGGACCGGCCCCAGTGCACCACCCGCCGGAACAGGTACCGGGCCACCTCGTCGGGGCTCAGGCGCCGCTGGCCCCGGAACGTGCAGGTCACGCCGTACTCGTTCTCCAGGCCGAAGATGCGCCGCTCCACGCATGGAGTGTAGCCGCGAGGTCCGACAAATCCGGCAGGTGCGGCCGGGTACGCTTCGGCCGTGACGGGGATCCAGGACCAGACCGGGCGGCTCCGGCGGGTGTACGTGCGAGCCCCCCGCGTGGAGGACCTCTCCGGGTGGCGCGCGTTCGGGTGGCGCTCGGAGCCCGACCCGCAACGCATGCTCCAGGAGCACGCCGCGTTCCGGGCAGAGCTGGAAGCCACGGGGGCCGAGGTCGTGTGCGGTGAGACCCCGCTCCCGGGCGATCCCGATGCCATCTACACCTACGACCCGGTCCTGATGGCCGACCGCGGTGCGATCCTCCTGCGCCCCGGCAAGGAGGGGCGGCGCCGGGAGCCGCTCGCCGTCGAGCGGGACCTGGCGGCGGCCGGCGTGAGGATCGCCGGACGTCTGGAGGCTCCGGCCACGGCCGAGGGCGGAGACATGTTCTGGCTGGACTCCCGAACGCTGGCCGTCGGCCGTGGGTACCGCACCAACGACGCAGGGATCGCCGCGGTGCGGGAGCTGCTCCCGGACGTCGAGGTCATGGCGTTCGACCTCCCCCATCTGCGCGGACCGCAGGAGTGCCTCCACCTCCTGTCCCTTCTCAGCCCGCTCGACCGCGACCTCGTCGTGGCGTACCCACCCCTGCTACCCGTGCGGCTGATGGAAGCGCTCGCCGAACGGGGGGTGTCCATCGTCGAGGTCCCGGAGGAGGAGTTCTCCACGATGGGCCCGAACGTCCTTGCCCTGGCCCCTCGGGTCGCGCTCGCGCTCGAGGGGAATCCCGAGACCCGCCGGCGCATGGAAGTGGCGGGGGTCGAGGTCCGGACGTACCGGGGCGACGAGATCTCGCGAAAGGGCGACGGCGGCCCGACGTGTCTGACCAGGCCGCTCCTTCGGGGCTAGGCCTGGGTCACGGGCGCCGGGACCGCCGACACCTGCCCCGCCGTGGGCTCGCCCCATTCCTCGCTCCGCCGGAAGCCCCGCACGCCGTGCCAGATGGACCAGGCCATCAGGGCGGCCGTGAGCGGGATGCCGGTGACCAGGTTCACCATCACGAAGGCGCCGACGGAGGCTTCCAACGCCCACAGCCGAAGGCCCGACCGCGCCAGCAGGTAGATCCCCCACACGACCGCGCTCTGCCCGAAGACCTGCCGGTAGGTCCGGGATCCGACCACCTCCGGCGGGATGGGGTGCATCTCCCGGGCCACCAGGCCGGTCAGGGGCCGCCCGATGATCGCCGAGAGCAGGAACGCCAGCCCGAACGCCGCGTTCTGGAGCACCGGGAGCGCGAGGAACACGACGGCGCTGTTCGCGATCAGGCCCACGATCGCGTTCAGGACCACGAAACCGAGCGACAGCCGGGCCAGGTAGCCTCGCCGCCCGGCCCGTCGCTCCAGGCCGTACCCGACCAGGGAGGCCACGCTGGACAGTCCGATCCCGAGGGCCACACCGCCGAGCCTCCACCCGACGTAGAACGCCAGCACCGGGCCGAACGCGTCCCGGGCGAACCGGGGCCAGTAGCTGCCCATGATCCCCCGGGCGGTGATGCGGCCAGGCGCCTCCGGGATCTTGATCTGGTCGTCTGTGCTCATCCTGCGCCTCCTGGTCCATCCGCCTGAGGCCAGGCTAGGTGCGGGGCGCCCGAGCGTCGTCAGCCCCCGGTCCGGACCCGGACTCGTCCCCTGGTCGGAGACCGGCTCCGACCTCGGCGGTAGCCGCTTCAGGAATACTGGTCCCACGGGCCTTGTTGCCCAAGTTCATTGACTGCGCTCAAGCATCGTTCGGAAGGGAACCGATGAGCGGAACGGATCGAACCCCCCCAGCGGGCCTGGTCGGCGACAGGGCCATCGCCGTTCGCGACGGGCGAACCGTCCCCGCCTGGGCCGTCCTGGCCCTGGTGTGCCTTGGCCAGTTCATGGTCGTCCTCGACGTGTCGATCGTGAACGTCGCGCTCCCGTCAATCCAGCGGGACCTGGGATTCAGCCCATCCGGGCTCCAGTGGGTGGTCAACGCCTACACGCTCACCTTCGCGGGGTTCCTGCTGCTGGGGGGCCGGGCCGCGGACCTGTTCGGGCGCCGCCGGATGTTCCTGCTCGGGCTGGGCTTGTTCACGCTGGCCAGCCTGGCAGGAGGCCTGGCCCAGAACGAGACCATGCTGGTGGCCGCCCGGGCACTCCAGGGCCTGGGTGGGGCCGTGCTGGCCCCCGCGACCTTGACCATCCTCACCACGAGCTTCCGCGAGGGCGCCGAGCGCGCCCGCGCGCTGGGCGTGTGGAGCGCGGTCGCGGCGGGTGGAGGAGCCGCCGGGGCGCTGCTGGGCGGCATCCTCACCGACCTCGTCTCGTGGCGGTGGATCCTGTTCGTGAACGTCCCCATCGGGATCGCGGTGGTCGTGGCGGCTCGGGCCGTGCTCGCCGAGTCCCGGGGCGACCTGGGGCACCGGAGCCTCGACGTGCCGGGCGCGGTCACCGTCACCGGCGGGCTGGTGGCCCTGGTCTACGCCATCGTTCGCACGGAGAACTACGGCTGGGCCGCGTGGCAGACGCTCGCCTCGCTGGGCGTGGCCGCCGCATTGCTGGGGGCCTTCCTGTTGATCGAGACCCGCCTGGCCCGGGCGCCCCTCGTCCCGCTTCGGATCTTCCGGTCCCGCGCCGTGACCGGCGCGAACGCGTTCATCCTGCTGCTGTTCGGAGCGGCGTTCGCCTCCTGGTACTTCCAGACCCTGTTCATGCAGAACGTATTGGGCTAAAGCCCACTCCAGGCCGGCCTGGCCTTCGTCCCCCAGACGCTTGCCATCGCGGTTGCAGCGCAGGTCAGCTCGCGGCTGGTCACCCGCCTCGGCGCTCGGAGGCTTCTGATGATCGGTCCGATGGTGGCCGCGGTCGGGATGCTGTGGCTGTCGCGGATCACGCCCGGTAGCGACTACGTGGCCTCCCTCCTCGGCCCGGGACTGCTCACCGCCATCGGCTTTGGGTTGTCCGTCCCACCCGCCACGCTCGCGGGCACGTCGGGCGTGGCGCGCCAGGAGGCGGGCCTCGCTTCGGGGCTCTTCAACACGAACCGCCAGGTGGGCGCGTCCATCGTCCTGGCCGCCCTGGCCACCGTGGCCGCCGACCGAACGACCGCCCTGCTCGGATCGAGCTCCGCTCCCGCCAGCGTGAGAACCGCCGTCACATCCGGCTATGCCCGGGGGTTCGGGTTCGCCGTGGTCATCTGCCTCGCGGCGGCGCTCGTGGCTTGGAGGGTGCTTCCGGCCCGGCAGCCGTCCCTGGCCCGAGACGAGGCTCCGGCCGTCGACACCCCCGACGAGTCCCTGACCCAGTGCGACGAGGTCCAGGCCGTCCCCGAGGTGGAGCGAGCCTGACCCTGCGGTCCGGATTAGGACACAAGGCGGACGGCGCGCCAGTACCGCCCGTCGGTGGTGCGGTAGACGGTGTCGCCAGCGGCGGCCCATCCGTGTGTTGGATCCACGAATCTGACAGCAACCCAATGCCCGCGGTCGATTGCCATCGACCGGCGGCCCGACCCCCGAATAGTGCTGAAATGGCGAAGCGCGTACGCGCCTGAGTCTTGGGCCACCCACCCGCCCCGGATCGTCGTCGCGGCGAGGAGCACCAGAGCGCCGCTTGGCGCGATGGCGCTGTGATGCCACCGCCTCCCCCCGTCGACCGATAGGAACAGGTTCCCGTCGTTCATGGCTGCCGCAGGCTCCGTCAGGCACAAGAGCCATACTCGGGACGCGTCGATCGCCGACACATGTTCCTCGAAGATGAACGGCCCCACATACTGGTCGCCGACCTTCGCCTTGCGCATGCACGGGCTGTCCGTCTCCGACCAGGTCGCCCCGCCGTCGTGGGTCTCGAGGAGCGTCGACCGATCCTCACCGACGACGTAGTCGCTCGTCAGGATCCATCCGGCGCTTCCGATCCGCTGGAAGTCGACCACGAAATCGTCGTGAATCCCCGAAGGGAGCGGGACGGTCCGCCACGAGTGGCCGGCGTCATTCGAGAGTCGAAATCTGCCCGGCCGGCACCCTAGCGGGCCGTCGCATCGACCCAGCAGCGCCCACACGCTCCGACCGGCCACTCCGAGCCCGGCGACCGAGCCACCCGGCACCTCGCCGCGCCAGGACCTCCCTCCATCGTGGGTGACCCAGAGTCCAGGCTCGAACGCCCACCCCAGGCGGCGAGTGGCGAACACCACGTGCTCCACGATCCCTGGGTCCCAGAGCGCTCGGCCCACGTCCCAGGTCCGGCCACCGTCCGCGGTCCGCTCGATCGCAAGGGCCATTCCCGTCGGCATTCGAGCCATCACCAGGGCGTAACCGTGGTCGGGGTCGACGAACGACAGGTCGAGGACGTCGGGGCGTCTCGTCGCCGGGATGGCCTCCGTAGAGGGAGTTGTCTCAGGTGTTGGGGCGGCGGTGGCGGGGCTGTGGGGAGTCGACACCGGAGTCGAGGACCCGCTGCACGCCGAAAGGGGCATCAGCATGGAGATGACCAGCAGCCACGAGGTTCGGCTGCCAGGACTCATGGTGGCCATCTTCCTTCCTCGGGTACAGCCCCATGACCGGGGGAAGCCTGCTCTGGTTCTCATGGCCCTCACGGGGCCCCCACCCGGTGAATTCAGCCGCATCCCGACGGGGTCATCCGAAGGTGGCGCCAGTGCCGCCCGTCGTCCGCCGACAGGTAGAGGAAGCGCTCGGTCCAAGCCAGGATGGCGTGACTGGCAGGGAACAGAACCCCCCACCCGGCTCCAGAGGCCTCGAGCGTCTCGCGCCAGGTTCGGCCGGAGTCGTGGCTCACGATGAGGGGATACGCGTTGTCCACCCACACCGTGCGCGCAGATCTGGGAAACATGTGCGGGCAGCACAGGAAGGTCATCTCGGGTCCTGCCGCCCCCCACGACCGCCCCTCGTCGAGGGACCGGTAGAGCCGGCCCCGCTCGCTCCCGGCGCCGTAATAGTCCCCGCAGAACAACCACAGGGATCGCCCAGCAGCGGCCAGCTGCTCCCTGAAGGAATACTTGCCGCAGGGAACGGCCAGGCGTTCCCACGTCTTTCCTCCATTGAATGTCGCCATGAGATGACTCGCCGGTCTGTCGGGGGGTCCGCCGGCAGACCACAACAGCCACGCCCGATCTGGTCCATTCCGAGCGAGGCCACTGACCGATCCCCGGATCAGGGGCGCGCCGGGGACCCGGTGCCACCGATCGGCGCCGGGTCGCGATGTCCACAGGCGCCCACGCGCGACCGCCCATACCGTCTGCCCGGCTGGCTGCAACGCCGCCACCGGTCCGCCGAGCCGCTCGCGGGTCCACGTCGAGCCACCGTCGTGGGTCGCGTAGAGGGCCAGTCCGAACGCCCAGCCGTTCTCGCGATCGTCGAACCGCACCTGTGTGACGACCTGCCCTGGCTCGGTCGTGGGCGGAGTCACAAGCTGCCAGGTCTGGCCCCCATCGTCGGTGCGCTGCATGGTTACCAGGCCGGGCTTCGGCTGGCGGAACCACCCCAACGCCCACCCGTGGAGCCGATCGACGAAGGACATGTCTTGAATCCGGAAGCCGCGGAGCTTGCGGGTTCGGTCCACCCCCACGCTCGATGACGCTGTGGCCTTCGACGACGAGTCGTGCCGTGGTGGGGCGGGGGCCGTTCGATTGCACGACGCGGCAAGCAGTGCGATTGCCAGAACGCAGGCTCGGCGCGTGGGCAAGGCCTCCCTTGCCGGAAGGATAGCTCCCTACGACGCCTTCAGGAGGGCGTCGACCTCGTCGTCGGTGAGGCGCTGGAACTTCCTGCGGCCACGCCCCCGGTCCAGCACCGCGGCCTCGGTCTGATCCGCGGGGACTTCGCGTTCCTCGGTTGCGGCCAGCGCCGCCACGGCCGCACGCACGGCGGCGCCGAGGTCCCACGACTCCTGAAACGTCTCCTTCAGGTGCCGGGTGAGCTCCTCCGATTTCCCGCCGATCCCCACGAAGCCCTGCTCGTCGGTGACGCTGCCATCGAACAGCACGTGGTACAGCGCGTTCTCACCCGGCGTGTCCCCGACCTCGCCCACCAGGATCTCCACCTCGTACGGCTTCATCTGCTGCGTGAAGATCCCGGAGAGGGCCTGCGAGTACGCGTTGGCGAGCGTCTTCGCGTTCACGTCCTCCCGCCCGTAGGAATAGCCACGCATGTCGGCCAGGCGGATCCCGGCGATGCGAAGGTCCTCGAACTCGCTGTACTTCCCCACCCCGGCGAAGGCGATGCGGTCGTAGATCTCGGAGATCTTGTGCAGCGTGGCGCTGGGGTTCTCCGCCAGGAACAGGATCCCCGCGTCGTACTCCAGCGCCACCACGGACTTCCCGCGTCCGATCCCCTTGCGGGCGTACTCCGACCGGTCCTTCATGAGCTGCTCGGGCGGGACGTACGGCTGGAAGGACATCAGGCCGAACCCCCTCCGATCAGCTCCTCGTAGGCACCCCGGACCTCGTCCGCCTCTACCTCGGTGCAGCCGTCGGACGTGATCACGACCATGGACGGGTAGATCCCCCGCACCGGGTCCGGCCCACCCGTGGCGGCGTCCTCCTCGGACGCGTCGCGGAGCGCCTCGACCGCCGCCTTCAGCGCATCGGCGCGCGACAGCCCCGGGCGCCACCGTTTCTTCAGGGTCCCCTTTGCCACGCGGCCGCCCGAGCCCGTGGCGTGGAAGTTCTCCTCCTCCCACCGGCCGCCGGTGGCGTCGTAGCGGAACAGGCGGCCCTCGTCCCGGCGCTGGTCGTACCCGCCGAACAGCGGGACCACCACCAGGCCCTGGAGCGCCATGGGGAAGTTCTGGCGGATCATCTGGGCCAGCCGGTTCGCCTTCCCCTCCAGCGACAGCCGGTCGCCCTGGACCTTCTCGTAGTGCTCCAGCTCGGTCTGGAAGAGCTTCACGATCTCGGTGGCCTGGCCGGCCGCCCCGGCGATGGCGATGGCCGAGTAATCGTCGGCTTGAAAGACCTTGTCGATCTTCTCGTCGGCGATGGAGTAGCCCTCGGTGGCCCGGCGGTCACCGGCGATGATCACGCCACCGTCGAACTTCAGGCTGAGCACCGTCGTGCCGTGCGGGGCCTGGAACCCTTCGGGCAGTCGGCCGGTCACCGACGGAGCGCTTTCCCGGGACTCCGCCAGAAGGTCGATGAAGCTGGGGCTGGCACCGAACTGCTGTCCTCCCGGGAGAGGCAGGTCGGTCATTCTCCCCCTTTTTGTACATATGACTTGATGAACTCCTCCGCGTTCTCTTCCAGCACGGAGTCGATCTCGTCCATGATGCCGTCCATCTCTTCCTTGAGCTTCTCGCCCTTGGCCGTGGACTCCACCTGGCCGGCGTCGTCCTGGCCGCCGCCTCCGTCCTTCTTCTGGGTCCGCTTCTGCTCCTGCTCCTGCGGCACGACTGCTCCTTCCGCTTGCGATGCCGGTCCATTCTAGCCAGGGGGGCCGTCATTCCAGCCGAACGGGGCGGCGAACCGCGGACCCGGGCGGTCAGCCCTTGAGCATGTCCACCAGGGCGGCGGCGTTCTCCGCCCGCTCCAGCAGCCCCTCCACGTGCTGGCGGGTTCCCCGGAGGGGCTCCCGCATGGGAACGCGCTGGAGCACGTCGCGGCCCGTGTCGAAGATCATGGAGTCCCACGACGCGGCGGCGATGGCCCCCGGGTAGCGTTCGATGCACCGGCCCCGGAAGTAGGCCCGGGTGTCCTCGGGCGGGTTCATGATGGCGGCCTCGACCTCCTCGTCCGTGGCCAGGCGCTCCATCTGCCCGCCGTCGGCGAGCTTGTAGTACAGCCCCTTGTCCCGGCGGACGTCGTGGTACTGGAGGTCGATGAGCCGGAGCTTCGAATCGGTCCAGGACAGCCCGTCGCGGGTCCGGTACGCCTCCAGCAGGCGGTACTTGGCGACCCAGTCCAGCTCGCGGTGCAGCGACAGCGGGTCCTCCTCCAGGGCGGTGAGCACGGCCTCCCACCGCTGGAGCACCTCCAGGTTCGATGGCGTGGGGTCCTGCGTCTCCACGTACTTCTTGGCGTGCTCCAGGTACTCCCACTGGAGCTGGGTGGCGGTCATCCGCCGGCCGTTCGCCCCCCGGATCTGTGTCCGGCAGGTGATGTCCCACGACACGTCGTGCAGCGCCGCCACCGGTTGGTCCAGGGACAGGTCCGGCAGGAACTCGTCCTCGATCATCTTGAGGACGATGGCCGTCGTCCCCACCTTCAGGAACGTCGCCACCTCGCTCATGTTGGCGTCTCCGACGATGCAGTGCAGGCGGCGGTACTTCTCCGGGTCGGCGTGCGGCTCGTCGCGGGTGTTAATGATGGGCCGCTTCAGGGTGGTCTCCAGCCCGACCTCCGCTTCGAAGAAGTCGGCCCGCTGGGAGAGCTGGTACCCCACGCCGCCCCCCTGCGAACGGGGCCCCTCGACCCCGATCTTGCCGGCGCCGGTGAACACCTGCCGGCTCACGAAGAACGGCGTCAGGTCGCGGACGATGCGGGCGAACGGCGTGGCCCGGTCCACCAGGTAGTTCTCGTGGCAGCCGTAGGAGTTCCCCTTGCCGTCCGTGTTGTTCTTGTAGATGGCCAGGCGCTGGCCGGGCGGAAGGATGCGCTGGACCTCGGCCAGGGACCGCTCCAGGATCCGCTCCCCCGCCTTGTCGTGGACCACCAGGTCCCGCGGGCCGGCGCACTCCGGCGTGGAGTACTCGGGGTGCGCGTGGTCGACGTAGTACCGCGCGCCGTTCGGCAGGATGACGTTGGCCAGGCCGAGGTCCTCCTCGGTGCCCTCGCGGGCCTGTACCGGCTCGAAGCCGCGGGCGTCCCGCAGCGGCGACTCCTGCTCGTAGTCCCACCGGATCCGCCGGAGCGACCCCGCGTAGGTGTTGATGAGCAGCGAGGAGGACAGCACCGGGTTGAACTCGGCCAGGCCCGGCGACGAGATCCCATACTCCGTCTCGATGCCCATGACTTTGGGAATCGCCATGCGAGCAGGGTACTACCTGCCGACCGGCCGAAACCGCAGCGAGGCGGCGGGGTCGGAGCCTAGGGCGGAACCGTCAGCGGTCGGCCGGCGATCCCGGTCCAGCCATCGCCGACAGCTCAGCCGGCGCCGGGAACCACACGTTGTACAGGTCGTACACCGTGACCTCGGGCTGATCGGTGATCCCCATCGCTGCCAGCCCCGGGCCGAGCATGCCCTGGGCGAACGCCTGGAACTCCTCGGCTGAATTCCAGATGTCGAACACCCGGATGCCCTCGCCGGTCACCCCCACGGTGTGCAGGATCAAGCCCGGGTGCGGCTCACGGTTGAGCTCTCGGGACGCCTGGTCGTAGTGCTCGCGAGTCATCCCACCGGCAACGAAGGTCACTGCAACGGCCACGGCTCTCCTCCTCGTCCAGACGATCGTGGCGGGAGCCTACGGGGATACCGCCCGCTCGGCAACCGACCCTCCGCGAGAGCCCCTACAGGTACTGGCCGGCGTTGACGCGTTCAACCTGCCGGCCGGCGGCGTCCTCGCCCTCCCCGAGCAGCGTGCGGACATACACGATCCGCTCGCCCTTCTTCCCGGAGATGCGGGCCCAGTCGTCCGGGTTCGTCGTGTTCGGGAGGTCCTCGTTCTCCTTGAACTCGTCCCGGATGGCCCGGTACAGGTCCTCGGTCTTGATGCCCTTCTCGCCGGACTGGAGGAAGCGCTTGATGGCCTCCTTCTTGGCCCTGGCCACGATGTTCTCGATCATGGCCCCGGAGCTGAAGTCCTTGAAGTACAGGATCTCCTTGTCCCCGGACTGGTAGGTCACCTCCAGGAACCGGTTCTCCTCGTCGTTCGAGTACATCCGCTCGATGGTCCGCTCGATCATCAGGGCCACGGACCTGGCCTTGTCGCCGCCGTTCGCGGAGACCTCGTCCGGGTGGATGGGCACGTTGACGTTCAGGTACTTGGACATGATGTCGGCGGCCGCGTCACCGTCCGGCCGCTCGATCTTGATCTTCACGTCGAGGCGGCCGGGGCGAAGGATGGCCGGGTCGATCATGTCCTCGCGGTTGGAGGCCCCGATCACGATGACGTTCTTCAGCGACTCCACGCCGTCGATCTCGGACAGCAGCTGCGGCACGATGGTGTTCTCGACGTCCGACGAGATGCCGCTGCCCCGCGTGCGGAACAGGGAGTCCATCTCGTCGAAGAACACGATGACCGGGAGGCCCTCCTCGGACTTCTCCTTGGCTCGCTGGAAGATCAGGCGGATCTGCCGCTCGGTCTCCCCGACGTACTTGTTCAGCAGCTCCGGGCCCTTCACGTTCAGGAAGTAGGAGTGCGCGTCGGCCCGGCCGGTCTTCTCCGCGACCTGCCCGGCCAGCGACTTCGCCACGGCCTTGGCGATAAGGGTCTTGCCGCACCCCGGGGGCCCGTACAGGAGCACGCCCTTGGGCGGCTTCAGCTGGTGCTCGTGGAACAGCTCCGCGTACAGGAACGGGAGCTCCACGGCGTCGCGGATGGCCTGGATCTGGTTCCCCAGCCCGCCGATGTCCTCGTAGGAGATGTCGGGGATCTCCTCCAGGACCAGCTCCTCCACCTGCTGCTTGGGAAGCTTCTCCAGGACGTGCCCGGAGCGGGGGTCGAGCAGCAGCGCGTCGCCCACCCGGACGTTGGTCTGCTGGAGCGCGCCCGAAAGGATGGCCACCTGGGACTCGTCGGCCCGGCCGATCACGATGACGCGGTCCTCGCCCAGGACCTCCTTCACCGTGACCACCTCGCCCAGGCGGTCCTCGTCCAGCACCTCCACCACGTTCAGGGCCTCGTTCAGGATGACCTCCACGCCGGCGCGGAGGCGGTCGCGCTCGATCGAGGGGTCGACGGCCACGCGCATCTTGCGGCCGGCCGTGAACACGTCGACGGTGCCCTCCTCGGCCTCGCCCAGGAACACGCCGAACGTGGCCGGAGGCTGGGTCAGCTTCTCGACCTCCTCTTTCAGCCCCTCGATCTTGTCGCGCTCGGATTTCAGGGCCCAGACGAGCTTCTCGTTCTGGGCCAGGGCGCGGGACAGGTCGGCGCGGGACTGCAGGAGCCGCTCCTCGAGGATCTTCACCTGCCGGGGGGCGTTGGTGAGCCGCCGCCGGAGGAGCGCGGTCTCGTCCTCCAGGAACTTGATCTGGGTCTGGAGCTCGTGGATCTCCTTCTCGTACCGCTCCAGCCGCTCCTGCGGGTCCTGGACCATGCTCACCTCCCCTGGTTGCCGGCGAGTATATGCCCGGTTTTCACCATTTCTTCGGAACGCCGGACTCCGCTCCTACCCGTATATACGTCTTTGGACCACCGGGAGTTACTCCTTCCCCAGCTTACGAGCAGCTTGCTCAGCTCGACGACGCGGCGGGAAGGCCCAGGCGGCCCACGGTGATGAAGCCGGTGTGGCCGACCATCCGGTGGTCCGGGCGGACGCTGCGCTCGGTGACGTGCCACGGACGCAGGAGCAGCTCGAAGGTCTCCACGCGACGGAACCCCGAACGTTCCATGGCCAGCACCAGGGTCTGCACCTGGCCCGTCGTGGGGAGGTAACCGCACAGGATCGCGCCGGGCGTCATCGCCGCCAGGACGGCCTCGAGGACCGCCCACGGCTCCGGGAGGTCTAGGACCACGCGGTCGAACCGCTCGCCGGTGGTGGCGACGTCGCGAAGGTCCGCCAGGCGAAGCTCCAGCCACGCCGGGACCTTCCCGAAGAACGACTCCAGGTTGGCGGTGGCCTTGTCGTGGAAGTCCTCCCGCAGCTCGTAGCTCACCACACGCCCCTCCGGGCCGGTGGCCCTGGTCAGGGCGATGGACAGCGCGCCCGAGCCGGTGCCGGCCTCCAGGACGGTGGCGCCGGGGAAGACATCGGCGAACATCACGATCGCCGCCAGGTCCTTCGGGTACACGACCTGGGCGCCCCGGGGCATCTTCAGCACGAAGTCCGGGAGGCTGGGGCGGAAGCACACCAGGGTGACTCCGGTGGCCGAATGGACCACCGTTCCCTCCTCCGCCCCGATCACCAGGTCGAGCGGCACCGCGCCGCCGTGGAAGTGCCACACCCGGCCGGGCTCGAGGCGGACCATGTATCGCCTGCCCCGCTGGTCCAGGAACAGGACCCGCTCCCCGGGCTCGAACGGTGCGCTCATGCCGGCCCGCCGAAGAGCTCCGCCGGCATGACTTCCTCGGACAGCTCGCGCACCGTCTGGTCGCCGTCACCGTCAGCGGCTTCGGGCGGCGGGGCGAGGCGCTCCCCCAGGATCTGGGCCCGGGCACGGCAGAACGCGCAGAACCGGCCCGTGGTGGGCTGCCCGCACCGCTCGCACGGGGCGAGCTCGACCCCGTCCTCCGAGCGGAACAGCGGTGCGGCCTTCTCCACGTAGCCCAGGAAGAACTGGGCCTTGGTCCCGGGCGAGGTGGACTCGAGCGTGTTCATGGCGGCCTTGTACCGGAGCTGGGTGTTGCCGCCGACCAGCGGGCACTCCTCGACGATGTAGTCGATGCCCCGCAGGAACGCGTATGCCGCCGTCTCCAGCTCGGACAGGCGGTGCAGGGGCTTGACCTTCTTGACCATGCCCTCGCGCTGGGGGAGGACCGGGAACTGCCTGGCCATATATCCCGTCTGCCACCGAAGCGTGTTCCCCAGCAGGGTGGCCGCTTCGTCGTCCAGGTTGTGGCCGGTCGCCACCACGTCGAACCCGTGGTCCAGGGCCGCCCGGTTGAACACGTAGCGCTTCGAAAGACCGCACACCGCGCAGGTCGACCTCGATCCCTTCCGGCCGGCGGTGGGGATGTCGTAGCCGTACTCGCCCGCCAGGTCCACCTCGATCAGCTCGGCGCCGCGATCGGCGGCGAAGGAACGGGTCAGCTCCCCCGAGCGGGCCGAGTAGTCGCCGATCCCGAGGCCCAGGTACAGCCCCGACGCCCGGTACCCCAGGTCGAGCAGGACGTCCCACAGGCCCAGCGAGTCCTTGCCGCCCGACACCGCCACGAGGATCCGGTCCTGGGGGCCGAACATGTCGTAGGACTTGATGGTCCGCTTGACCTGCTCGTGGACGTGGTGGATGAAGCAGGGCTGGCAGAACGCCGCGTTGTGGCGGCGGACCTCGACGGCTGCTGGGGCCCGGCAGCGCTTGCACTTCATTGGTGGGTCCGTTCCGTGGTTGGGGGGGCCCCCGGGCCGCTCATCGACCGAACTTGCCGGGCGCGACCACTCACCCCATCCGGGGCGCCGCCGCTGATGACCGGCCTCACTTCGATCTCGTCGTCTTGCTCGAGGCGCTCTTCTCTCGTGACGAGGGTCTTGTCGCGGATCACCAGGACGGTGTCGGGGTCGATGTCGAGGTCGGCCAGGACCTCCCGGACTCGGCGGGGGCCGGCCACTTCGAGCTCCCGGTCGGGGTTACGCAGCTTGACCTTCATGCAGGGACAGGCTAGCGCAGGGCCGGTGCCGCTACCCGCAGTTCTGCCCGGTGGGGAGGGGGCGCGCGCCGAGCGTGACCGTGAC
>JALYLZ010000127.1 GCA_030774015.1 Actinomycetota bacterium
CCTGTGCCTCCGCGGGCGCCTGAGCGACGATGGCTTCGGCCGGCGCAACGATCGTCGATTCGACGGAAGGTTCAGCCCCGACCTCCAGCAGTGGAGGCGGCAGGACCTTGTAGGTCCACTCCTCAAGCCGCTCTTTCTCGTGGGTCATCTCGACGATGTCGTATTCGGCGTACTCGAACTCCGGGCTCCAGAACAACGCGTCGAACGGGCACACCTCGACGCAGATCCCGCAATACATGCACAGCGCGTAGTCGATGGCGAAACGGTCGAGCACCTTTACCGACCGGGCGCGGCCCCCCGAGGCCGGAGGGTGCGTCTCCTTGTGCGATTCGATGTAGATGCACCAGTCGGGGCATTCGCGCGAGCACTTCCAGCAGACGGTGCAGTTCTCCTCCTTCAGGGCGATGACGCCGCGGCTACGGGGCGGCAGGTCGGGCTTCTCGTCCGGGTACTGCTGGGTGATCGAACGCTGGAGCATGTGCTTCAGGGTCACCCCCAGCCCCTTCAGCAGCCCGACGCCGGGGAAACTCCCGCCCTTGGTCTCCGGCTCCCTGACGCCGGCCCCAACCTCCTGCCGTTCGTCCAGGGCCATCTACTTCACCGCCACCTTCAGCACGGCGGTCACCATGATGTCGGCAAGCGCCACCGGGATGAGGACGACCCAGGAAAACCGCTGGAGCTGGTCCTCGCGCAGTCTCGGGTAGGTCGCACGGAGCCAGATGATAAAGAACGACAGCGCTCCGATCTTCCCGGACATCCAGAAGAACCCCGGTATGACGTGGCCCAGGACGGGGAGACCCTGGTAGCCGCCCAGGAACAACACGCTCGCGATTGCGGAGAACACCACGATGCCGGCGTACTCCGACAGCAGGAAGAACGCGAACTTCAGCCCCGTGTACTCGGTGTAGGCGCCGAAGATGATCTCGGAGTCGGCGATGGGCATGTCGAAGGGCGGGCGGGTCAACTCGGCCAGCGACGCGATCATGAAGATCCCGAACCCCACGATCTGGGGGAACACGTACCAGTAGTGCTGCTGGGCCTCCGCGATGCCGATCAGCGACATCGTCCCCGCCTGCATCACCACGGCGGCGGCCACCAGGATCAGCGGCAGCTCGTAGGCGATGAGCTGCGCCGCCGCCCGCAGCGCCCCGATCAGCGAGAACTTGTTGGCCGAGGCCCATCCCGCCATCAGCACGCCGATCACGGAGATCGACGACGCCGCCAGCACGTAGAAGATCCCGACGTCCAGGTTCTCCGCGAACAGGTTGTCGTCGAACGGGATCACCGCGAACAGCAGGATGTACGGGATCATCGCCACCGCGGGAGCGAGCGCGAACACCCAGCGATCGGCGGCCCGGGGGACGATGTCTTCCTTCTGGACGAACTTCACGCCGTCGGCGATGAGCTGGGCCCACCCGTGGAACCGACCCGCGTACATCGGCCCCAGCCGGGACTGCATGTGGGCCAGGACCTTGTGCTCCATGTACCCGACCACCATGGGGGCCGACAGGAACACGATCACCACCAGCAGGGCCTTGATCACCAGGATGACCCAGAAGTTGCTGAACAGGCTGTTGACGAAGGAGACGCCCGCCGTGCCGACCAGGCCAATCGCATGGATCACGCCGACCAAACCGATCAAGCGGTCACTCCTCCTCTTCCTCCTCGCCCTCCGGCGCGCCCGGCCACACCTTGGCCCGCCGGCTCATGAGCTCGAAGTCCTTCCGGAGGGGATGGCCCTCGAACGGCTCGGGCAGCACCAGCTTCAGCAGATGCGGATGGCCCTCGAAGACCACGCCGAACAGCTCGGCGGTCTCGCGCTCGTTCCAGTTCGCCCCCGGATACAGGTCGGAGAGGGTGGGGCACCGGGCGTCGTCCCGCGGGATGCGCACCTTCACCCGGACGTGGTGGTTGCGGGAGGTCGAGTACAGGTGCGTCACCAGCTCGAGGACGCCCTGGTCCGGGAAGTCCACGGCGCTCGAGAAGTCGAAGTAGTCGCAGGCGAACTCGGGATCGTCCCGCAGGGTCTGCACGAGCTCCCGGAGCCGGGCCGCCGACACCGTGACCACGGCGTGCCCGCCCTGGTCGACGACGTCGGAGACGTCTTCGCCGAACTGGGCCCGCAGGCGCTGCCCGACCTCAGGTGGTCGGAGCGGGGGCCGGACGCGTGAGCTTGCCACTCCATTTCTCCCTGATGTCCTCGCCAGCGATCTTTTCCTGGAGCCGGATGATGCCGTGCAGCAGCGCCTCCGGCCGGGGCGGACAGCCCGGCACGTACACGTCCACTGGGATCATCTGGTCCACGCCCTTGGTCACCGAGTAGGAGTCCCAGTACGGGCCCCCGCAGTTCGAGCACGAGCCGAACGAGATCACGTACTTCGGCTCCGGCATCTGGTCGTACACCCGCTTCAGGGCGGGCGCCATCTTGTCGGTCACGGTGCCCGCCACCACCAGCAGGTCGGCCTGCCGGGGCCCGTGCGCGAACGGGATCACGCCCAGCCGGATGAAGTCGTGCTTGGGATCGGTCACGGCGATGAACTCGATGGCGCAGCAGGCCAAGCCGAAGTTCATCACCCACAGCGAGTACCGCCGGCCCCAGTTCAGGATGAACTTCATGGGCTGGGGCACGGGGATCCGCTCGATCACGCCCACCGCAGCACTCCCTTTCGCCAGGCGTACAGGAGGCCGACGCCCAGGATGAGGATGAAGATGCCCATCTCCACGACCGCGGCGTAGCCGAGGCGCTCGAAGACGACCGCCCACGGGAACAGGAACACGCTCTCCACGTCGAACACGACGAACAGGAACGCGTAGATGTAGTAGCGGATCTGGCTCTGGGACCAGCCCTCCCCCACCGGGTCGATCCCGCACTCGTACGTGGTGAGCTTCTCGGGGAGGGGCCGGTGGGGTGCCAGGGCCCGGGCCGTGAGCAGCGCAACCGCGACGAGGCCGGCGCCGGCCACGATGACGGCGACGATGACCCCGTAGGACTGGTAGTAGGTCTCGGATGCTTGTGAAAGCATTCTCAAGCGCGAATTCTACAGTGGCCGCTTCGCCGCCCGCTCAATGCGAAGGCGGCCGCCGGAGCACTCCGCCAGTTCCAGCCCTAGCGAACGACGGTCGAGGCCGAGCCGAAGAGCAAGGACAGCACCCAGACGGCGGTGGCCAGCAGGCCGAGCCCCGTGGCGGCCACCAGGTAGCGGGACATGGACCCGAGGTAGCTGGGGTGCCGGATCACCACGGGCCTGGCACGGTACCCGTACTGGACCTCCATCGGACCTCCTCACTGGTGGCTTCGTGACCCTCAGCCAACAGGGAGCAACGTACGCGCGGACCCGATCGGCGTCATCCGGCCGACGACGGAACTTGGCAGCAGGGGGACTAGGTCTTTGGTCAGAAGTCGTAGGCCGCCGTTGGAGCCGCGCCGGGTCGCTGGATCAAGGAACGGCTTCGAAGCCCTGGGCGACGAAGTCCTGGTCGAAGGCGAAGGCCCGACGAATGCCCATGTCGCGCATCATCTGGAAGCTTGCCCAGTCCACCAAGGAAGGCTTGCCGCCCGCCGCGAGGTAGGCGCTCACGGCGGTGGCGTGGAGATGCTCGTCGACGTAGAACACGCTGAGAGCGGGGACGAACCCGTTCAGGAGGGCCCGCACGGCCGCGGCCCCCAGCTGTCGCCCGGTCAACGCTACAGCCTCGACGACGACGTAGTTGTGCGACACGAGGAGCTCGCGAGGGTCACGTCCGGGGCCCCGGAGCCACCGCGCGGCGTCCTGATGGCGAGCGTCCTGTTCGTCCAGCAACGCGTAGAGCGCCGAGGTGTCAACGAAGGTCTTCACTCCGGTGCGTCCCAGAAATCCTCGGCCAGATACCGATCGTGGTCCTCGCTGATGTCGGTGTGGCCGGAGCGAAATCCGCCGATGGCCTCCAGCGCGCGCCGCCGCCGCTCTTCCACATCGCCTTGCTCCAGCATGCGGTCGACGGCCTCGCGGACAACCGTCGCGAGCGACACCTGCCGCTCGGCGGCCAACTTTCTCAGCTCGCGAATCTGTTGCTCGGTGAGCTGAATCTGCGTTCGAATCATGACATCATGATAACCCCTGGCGCCATCATGATGTCGTTGAGGGATTCAGGCTTCGGCGCCGCAGCGGTCCGCGATGAACCGGGCCAGGGTCTCCAGAGCCGTCCGGGCCACGCCCGGGGGCAGGCGGCTCGCCAGCTCCCTGGCCCGGCGGACCTCACGGGTCACCGCAGCCCGAGCATGGGAGAGGCTGCCGTCGCTCCGGACGATGGCGAGCGCCCGGTGGAGGCGTTCTCCCTCCGGCGGCCCCGGGCGAAGCAGCTCGACCAGCTCGTCCCGGCGATCGCCGTGGGTCATGGCGTACAGGACGGGCAGCGTGTAGACGCCCTCCTTCATGTCCACGCCCGGTTCCTTGCCCAGCTCCCGCTCGGACGCCGTCACGTCCATGATGTCGTCGGAGAGCTGGAACCCCAGCCCGACCGCCTCCCCGAACTGGTCGAGGGTCTCCACCTGGTCGGGCGGGGCGTCCGACAGCAGGCCTCCCAGCCGGCAGGACGTGGCGATGAGCGAGGCCGTCTTCCGGCGGATGGTCTCCATGTACGCCCGCTCGTTCTGGTGCAGCTGCCCGGCCGTGGAGACCTCGCGGATCTGGCCGTTCGAGACTGTGGTGATGGTCCGGGCCAGCAGGCGGGTGACCTCCGTCCCCAGGTCCGAGGCGATCTCGGCGGCCCGGGCGAACAGGTAGTCGCCCGACACGATGGCCACGCTGTTCGACCACCGGGCGTTCACCGACGGCACGCCGTGGCGCGACTCGGCCTCGTCGATGACGTCGTCGTGGTACAGGGTGGCCACGTGGGTCAGCTCGATGGCGGCCGCGCCGGGCACCAGCCGGGCGTCCTCGGGGTCGCCGAAGTGGCCGGCCAGCAGCACCAGCATGGGGCGGAAGCGCTTCCCGCCCGCCGCCAGCAGGTATGCGGCCGCTTCGGACAGCATCTCGTAGTCGGCCTGGACGGTCTTCTCCAGGAACCGCTCCACCTGGTCGAGCCCCGCGCGCAGCTCGGCCTCGAGCGTCGCGTCGGGAACCTCCAGCCCGGGGATCTCGACTCTGGTCATCGCGACCGATCGTACCGGTGCGGTGACGCCGCCACCATGGGCGGACTCGCGGTGCTCACCATCTGAGGATGGCCGCCGACCGCAGGAACCCGAACACGATCTGCGGGAACACGCCGAACAGCAGCGTGAGGGCCGCGGGCGCCGCCATGGCCAGCGCCGGGACCGGCCTGGTCTCGGGCACCACCTCGTCCTGGGGGTCCTGCATGTACATGAGCACGATGACGCGCAGGTAGAAGAACGCGGCGATCACACTGGCCAGCACGGCGATCAGCACGAGCGGCCAGTGGCCGGCGTCGACTGCCGCCTTGAACACCGAGAACTTCGCGATGAACCCGGCGGTGGGCGGGATCCCGGCCAGCGACAGCAGGAACAGCGCGAGGAACCCCGCGGCCAGCGGGTTCCGGCGGGCCAGCCCGGCGTAGGAGGTCAGGCCGGTGCGGTCCTCGCCCCGGATCGAGACCACCATCACCACGCCGAAGGCACCCACGATCATGGCCGCGTAGGCGACCAGATAGAACAGCGCCGCCTGGATGCCGTCCTGGTTGGCCGCGGTGATCCCCGTGAGGATGAACCCGGCGTGGGCCACGCTCGAATAAGCCAGCATTCGTTTCACGTCCGTCTGGGCGATGGCCAGGACGGACCCGACCACCATGGTCACCGCCGCCAGGACCCACACGAACGGCGTCCAGTCCCACGACAGCGGCTGGAACGCCACGTCGAACACCCGGATGAACGCGGCGAAGGCGGCGACCTTGGTGGCCGCCGACATGTACGCCGTGATCGGCGTCGGCGCGCCCTGGTAGGCGTCCGGCGCCCACATGTGGAACGGGACAGCCGCCACCTTGAACGCGAACCCCACGGCCAGCAGGCCGGCGGCGGCCAGCGCAAGCGGAAGGGCCCCCGGCCGGCCCGACAGGGCGCGGGCCATCCCGGCGATGCTGGTGGTGCCGGTGGCGCCGTAGGCCAGCGCGATCCCGTACAGGAAGAACGCCGACGAGAAGGCCCCCAGCAGGAAGTACTTCATGGCTCCCTCGATCGAGGCCAGCCGCAGCGAGAACCCGGTCAGCACGTACAGCGACAGCGACAGGATCTCCAGGGCCAGGAACACCATGATGAGGTTCGACGCCGCCACGATGAGGGTCATGCCGGAGGTGCACAGCAGGAGCAAGGGGTAGAACTCGCCCCTGGCCTCGCCGGTCCGCTCGAAGTAGTGGTGGCCGAGGAGCACGCCCACCGCCGCCACCGCGAGCACCACCATGCGGGCGAACACGGCGAACCGGTCCGCCGCCACCATGTCGCCCAGCACGGTCAGCGGCCCGTGCCAGTTCCACAGCCAGGCCGCCACCGCCGCCGCCCCGGCCAGCCCGGCCAGGGTGGCCAGCACGAGGGCGCCATGCCGGATACGCGGAAACAGGGCGTCCACGAGCAACAACGTCAACCCCATCCCCACCAGGACCAGCTCCGGCGCGACCGGCCCGAACGAAAGCGGCGGGTGAGGCATTAGGGCATCGCTCCAAAGGGTGTGTACACGGTCCATCCCGTGGACGCTCGGCAGGGTTCCTGGCCCTCCGTCCCGCGGAACCCGACAGTGGGCGCAGATCGGACCGTCGCCCGGCACGACGCCGGGTTGATCCGGTCCAGGACCGGCTTCGGGTAGATCCCCAGGAACAGGATGGCCGCCAGCAGCGGCACCAGGATCGTGTACTCGACCCGCGTCAGGTCGCGGCGGGTGGCGTGCTCCTCCCGGACGGGCCCGTGCATGGCCCGCTGGTACGCCCACAGGATGTAGATCGCCGACAGCAGCACCGCCACGGCCGCCACCGACCCCCACACCCGGTTCCGGGTGAACGCCCCCAGGATGACCAGGAACTCCGACACGAAGTTGTTCAGCCCGGGGAGCCCCATGGACGCCAGGCCCACGAACAGGAACGCCGCGGCGAACTTCGGCGTGACCTGGGCCAGGCCGCCCATCCGCGCCAGGTCGCGGGTCCTGGTCCGCTCGTACAGCATCCCCACCAGCAGGAACAGCGCCCCCGTGGACAGGGCGTGGTTCACCATGTACAGCACGCCGCCCGAGATCCCCTGCTGGGTGAACGCGAAGATCCCCAGCACGATCAGCCCCACGTGCGAGATCGACGAGTACGCGATCAGCCGCTTCAGGTCGGTCTGCACGATCGCCACGACCGCGCCGTACACGATCCCCACCAGGGCCAGGATCGCCACCAGGTGCGAGAAGTACCGCGACGCCTCCGGGAACAGCCCCAGGTTGAACCGGAGCAGTCCGTAGGTGGCGATCTTCGGCAGCACGCCGGCCAGGATCAGCAGCCCACCGGTGGGCGCCTCCGTGTAGGCGTCGGGCTGCCACGAGTGAAACGGCACCAGCGGCGCCTTCACTGCGAACGCCACCAGGAAGCCCAGGAACAGCCACCGAGCGGTGGCCACCGGCAGGTCGCCCGAGTGCGCGGCCAGCACCTGGAAGTCGAACGTGTGCAGCCGGAAGAACAGGAACAGGATGGCCACGAACAGGAACGCCGACCCGGCCATCGTGTACAGGAAGAACTTCACCGCGGCGTAGGCGCGCCGCTCCCCGCCCCACCCCCCGATGATCAGGTAGCCGGGGAACAGCATGGCCTCGAAGAACAGGAAGAACAGCAGCAGGTCCAGGGCCACGAACGTCCCCAGCACGAACGTCTCCAGCGCGAGCAGCGAGGCCATCAGGGTCCGGACGTCGTGGCGCTCGGTGTGCGAGGCCAGCACCGCCACCGGGAAGAGAAACGTCGTGATGAGGACCAGGAACAGGCTGATGCCGTCCACCCCGACCAGGTACTGGAGGTGCAGCGAGCTCACCCAGCTGGCCCGGTCCAGCAGCTGGAACCCGGAGGCGCTGCGGTCGAAGCTCGCCAGGATGGCCAGCGACACCCCGAACGTGGCAACGGTCACGGCCAGCGCCACCAAGCGCGCGGCCCGATCGGACAGCCGGGGCCACGCCAGCAGCACCGGGATGCCGGCCAGCGGCACGAACAGCGTGATGGTGACCCAGGGCATCGCTAGAACCTCACCGCGAGGTAGCACAGGATGCCCACCACGCCCAGGAAGAACGCCAGGGCGTACGTCCTCACGATGCCGGTCTGGAGCCGGCGGCCCGCCGACGCCGCGCGGGCGAACAGGTTCGCCAGCACGTTTCCGGCTCCGTCGATGATCCGCCGGTCCACGACGTAGGCGACGAACGCCGCGCCGGCCTTCCCCGGCGTCACCAGCAGCGCGCCGTAGACCTGGTCGAACCACCACCCGTGGGCCAGGGTCTGCTGCACGGGCCGGAAGCGGTCCCGGAGCGCGATCCAGTCGATCCGCCCGGACCCGTACACCAGCCACCCCACGGCGATGCCGAGCAGCGACACGGTAACGGAGATGACCGTCAGCACGACCGTGGAGAGACCGCCGTGCCCCTCCTGGACCCGGCCGACCACCGGTACCAGGAACCGGGGCAGCACGCCAGATACGGCGGACAGCCCGAGCAGCCCGGCCGCGACGGCACCGATCGCCAGAAGGACGAGGGGAACGGTCATGATCCTGGGCGACTCGTGCGGGTGCTGGTCGTGCCGGGGCGGTCCGAAGAACGCGATGAACACCACCCTCGAGATGTACAGGGCCGAGAAGAACGCGGCGAACAGCGCGACGGCCCACGCGACGGTCCGCCCGGTGTGGCTGGCCACGGCCAGGATCTCGTCCTTGGCGAAGAACCCCGACAACGGCGGCACCCCGGAGATGGCCAGCCACCCCACCACGAACGTCGCGAACGTGATCGGCATGGCGTGCCGCAGCCCGCCCATCCTCTTGAGATCGGTCTCACCGTCGAGCGCGTGCATGACCGACCCGGTGGAGAGGAACAGCAGCGCCTTGTAGAAGGCATGCGCGACGAGCAACAGGATCGCCACCGAGTACGCCTTCAGCCCCGCCGCGAACATCATGTATCCGATCTGGCTGATCGTGGAGTACGCCAGCACGCGCTTGATGTCGTCCTGCCCCATCGCAGACAGCGCCGCGTATACCGCCGTGACCAACCCGATCACCAACACCGCGGCCAGCGCGACGCCCGAGATCTCGAAGAACACGTGCGTCCGCACCACCAGGTACACCCCCGCCGTGACCATGGTGGCGGCGTGGATCAAGGCGGAAACGGGAGTCGGACCCTCCATCGCATCCGGCAACCACGTCTGCAACGGCAGCTGCGCCGACTTCCCCACCGCCCCCGCCAGCAGCAGGAACGCGATGGCGTTGAAGACGCCGCCATGCGGGGGCGCGTGGATGATGCAGGCGATGTTCGGCAGGCAGTGTGGAGTCACGGCACCGAGCGTGCGCCCGAAGTCGAGGGAGCCAAAGTGGACGAAGATCAGCGCGACGCCGACGAGCATCGCCGCGTCGCCGACCCGGGTCACCACGAACGCCTTCTTCGCCGCCGAAGCCGCCGAGGGCCGCTCGAAGTAGTGCCCGATCAGCAGATACGAGCACAACCCCACGCCCTCCCACCCGAGGAACAGCAGCAGGAAGTTCTGCGCCAGGACGAGCACCAGCATGAAGAACACGAACAGATTCAGCTGAGCAAAGAACCGCGAGTACCGAGGATCCCCCCGCATGTATCCAATGGAATACACATGAATGAGCGTCGAAACCCCCGTCACGACCAGCGCCATCAACACCGAAAGCGGGTCCGCCCGAAAGTCCACCCCGACGTCGAACGCCCCCACCGGCACCCAAGTCCAAAGGTGCTGCACGAACACCCGATGCGACGCATCTCGCCCAACTAGTCCGATAAAGACCAGTAGGGCGATGACGAAGGCCGCGCCGACAGCGGCGGACGCCACCCATCCGGCGCGATCCCGCAACCGCCGCCCGTACACCGCATTGACGACAGCGCCAACCAGCGGCAACAAGGGAACGAGTCCGACCAGGTGGAGCATCAAGGAGCTCCTCGAAACGAGCCGCCGAATGGAACGCTTGCAGGCGGGGCTCCGGGGGCCCAGGGGGGACCGCGGAGGAACGTGTGAGAGGCCGAGGGGACCACCAAACGCCGCCCGCTCACGTTCCGGGAGCGGTGGGCCCCGGATCCCCCGGAGCAGCCGCCGCCCCGGCCGGGACGTGAGGGTTTCGCCGCGGAGCTCACCATTTCAATAGGTTCGCGTCGTCGACGTTGGCGCTGCGGCGACGATTGAACATCGCCACGATGATGGCGAGGCCGACGACCACCTCTGCGGCGGCGACGACCATCGAGAAGAAGGCCAGGACCTGCCCGTCGAGCTCTTTGAGCTGCCTGCTGAAGGCGACCAGTGTGAGGTTCACCGCGTTCAGCTGGAGCTCGACCGACATGAAGATGACAAGAGCGTTCCGGCGGATCAGGACGCCGACGGTGCCGATTGTGAACAGGACACCCGACAGGATCAGGAAGTAGGAGATCGGCGTCCTCACGCCACAGGCTCCTTAGGACGTGCGGCCGCCTCGTCGGCCGTGCGCCCGGCTCGCTCGATCTCGCTGGCTCGGCGGCCGGCCATGACCATAGCGGCCACCGCCGCGACGATGAGAAGAACGGAGGTCACCTCGAAGGGGAAGAAGTACGAGTTGAACAGGACGCGGGCCAGGGACTGGACGTTGCCGCCCTTGTTCACGGCGTCGAACCCGGGCGCCGCGTGGGTGGAGATGCCCACGCCGTAGCGGACCGCCAGGACGACCTCGGCGATCAACCCCGCCCCGAGCAACACCCCCAGCGGGCGCTGTCCCTTCAACCGCTCGACCAGGCTCTCCTCGCGGGTCACCCCGAGCAGCATGATCACGAACAGGAACAGCACCATGATCGCGCCGGCGTACACGATGATCTGCACGGCGAACAGGAACGGGCTCCCCAGGACCAGGAAGAACACCGCCAGGCAGAAGAAGTTCACGATCAGCAGCAGCGCGGAATGCACGGCGTTTCGCGCCAGCAGCATCCCGAGCGCCGCCGCCACCGAGATCGGCGCGAACACCCAGAACACGATCCAGTCGGCGGCGACCCCCGCGATCACCGGAACCAATGCTTGCCCTCCCAGGTGGCGGGCCCCGATCCGAGCGGCGGTGGGGCCTCGAGCAGCTGCTCCTTCGACCAGATCGCTTCCTCGCGCGTCTGGAACGCGAGCTCGTAGTACGAGGTGAGCGTGAGGGCCCGGGTCGGGCAGGCCTCGACACACAGCCCGCACCCGATGCAGCGCAGGTAGTTGATCTGGTAGTCCTTCGCGTAGCGCTCGCCGGGCGACACAGGGCTCTCCGGGTCGTTTTCCGCGCCCTCCACCCAGATCGCGTCGGCCGGACAGGCGAACGCGCACAGCTCGCAGCCGATGCACTTCTCCAGGCCGTTCGGGTGGCGGTTCAGCCGGTGCCGCCCCATGTGGGCCCGCGGGGGCGGCGGCACGATCTCCTTGGGGTACTGCTCGGTGACGTCCTTGCGGAAGATCTGCTTGAAGGTCGTGAACATGCCCTTGGCGATGGGCCACACGACGCCGCGCCGCGGCTCCGGGGCCTGGGCGGGCTCGGGCGGTCGGCTCACGACGCCACTTCCTCCTCCGGCGCCGGGGTGCGGCGGGCCGGCCAGAACAGCGAGATCAGCGCGCCCACGCCGACCGTAATGGCCGCACCCGTGAAGAACGCCTTGCGGCCGTACAAATCCGGCAGCACGACCACCGTCCCGGTGAACAGCACCCAGAACAGGCCGAAGGGGATGAGCACCTTCCAGCCGAAGTTCATCAGGCGGTCGTAGCGGAAGCGGGGAAGCGTCGCCCGGACCCAGATGTACAGGAAGATGATCGCGAAGAGCTTCACCGCGAACCACAGCACGGGCCACAGCCACGGCAGGAAGCTCGGGTGCGGGCCGCGGGGGCCTCCCAGGAACAGCGTCACCGCGATGGCCGACACCGTCACCATGTGCAGGTACTCGGCCAGGTAGAACATCGCGAACTTGATGCCGGAGTATTCCGTGTGGTACCCGGCGACCAGCTCGGTCTCGGCCTCGGCCAGGTCGAATGGCGGGCGGTTGGTCTCGGCCAGCGCGGCCGTCACGTAGATCAGGAACGCCGGGAACATCGGGACGACGTTCCAGATGTGGTTCTGCCTGGCCACGATGCCGGTGAACGACAGCGTGCCCGCGTACATCAGCACCGACACCAGGGCCAGGCCCATGCCGACCTCGTAGGAGATCATCTGCGCGGTGGAGCGGATGGACCCGAGCAGCGGGTACTTCGAGCCGCTCGACCACCCGGCCAGGACCACGCCGTACACGGCGATCGACGCCATGGCCAGCACCCACAGGATCCCGATGTCGAGGTTCGCCACCTGGAACGGCACGAACCGGCCGAACAGGCGCACCCCCGTCCCGAACGGGATGACAGCGAACGCCAGGAACGCGGGCACCACCGACACGATCGGGGCGATCAGGTAGACGGGCCGGTCGGCGCCGGAGGGCGTGATGCCTTCCTTGAAGAACAGCTTGATCCCGTCGGCCAGGGTGACCAGGAGCCCGAAGGGGCCGGCTCGGTTGGGGCCGATCCGGGTCTGCATGTCGGCCACGACCTTGCGTTCGACCCAGATGACCACCATGACCGTCAGCAGCATGCCGAAGAACACCACCACCACCCGCGCCGCCAGCAGGATCCAGTCGACGAGGTCCATCTAGGTGGCCGCCTCCAGCGTCGCCAGCGTGGTGAACCGTCCCGACAGCAGCGTGTTCGCCGCGAACCCGGGCTGGTTGAACGGCACGAACGCGGAGCCCCGTGCGATGCGCTCCGTCACCCGGACCGGCAGCACGGCCTGGCCGGCCTGCGTCCGCACGGTGGCCTGCCCGCCCTCCGACACGCCCAGTCGCGCCGCATCCTCCGGATGCACTTCCACGAACGGGTCATCCTCCAGGGCCGCCTTCAGCTCCCGGGCGTCACGGGACAGCAGCCCCTCGTCCACCAGCAGCGGATACGTGAACAGCACCAGCGAATCGCCCGGATCGCCGAGTGTCGCCGCGTCGCCGCCGCCGCTCAGCGCCGTGAGGTCCACCGCTCGCGGGGCCAGCAGCGGAGCGGCTTCGCGCCGGAGGTCGTCGAGGACCCCGAATCCCATGTCGGCGCCCATGACCTCGGACAGCTCCTGGAAGATCTCCCAGTCGGGACAGGCCAGGCCCGTGGGACCCCGCAGCGCCCGGATGGGCTGGGGCCTTCCCTCCCAGTCGGTGACGTGGCCGTCCTTCTCCAGGGGCGCCGCCGCCGGGAGCATGGCGTCCGCGTAGAACGCGAACGGCCCCGACACGATGTCCTGCACCACCTTGAAGCGGACGTTCTCGAGGGCGCGGCGGGCCAGCGCCTCGTCCGGGAAGTCCCGCAGCAGGTCCACCCCGATCAGGTACAGGACGTCGATCTCGTGGCGAGCCGCCGCCGCCAGGACCTCCGCGGTGTCCCGGCCGGGCGCCGCGGGCACGGAGCCCGGGCCCCACACCGCCTCGACCTCGCCGCGCTCCGCTGCGTCCGCCACCCGGCGGCCCCCC
>JALYLZ010000128.1 GCA_030774015.1 Actinomycetota bacterium
CCTGAAGGGCAGTACCCAGGAGCTGACGGCGAGGCCCAAGACCGCGAGCAGGATCAAGAGGCGATAGGGAAGGCCTGAGAGGAGCTGGAGGCAGATGGCGACACCTCCGATCTCCGCCGCGCACGTCATCAAGTTGACCACCTCGGAGGCGACCAGGGTCGCCAGCCCCGCACCGAAGCCGGTTCGCTCGCGGATCAGGTCGAAGACCGGGCGCCTGGCGACCGCCGAGACGCGCCCGCACATCTCCGAGTAGACGATGATCCCGGCGACTCCGATCACCACGACCCACAGGAGTTGGAAGCCGAGGTCGCTCCGGCCTGCGTGTTGAAGACGAGATCGCCGATGTCGACGAACCCGCCGATGGCCGAGAAGATGCCGAGGGCGACGGCGAGGATGTTCTTCAGGCTCACGTGAGCCCTTCGCCGATCCTCTGGATCGCCTGGGCGGCCGCCTGGAGCTCACCGGCGAGCGCGCGGTCCTCGTCCCTGGAGGCGCTGCCGAGGCGCTCGAGGTCGGCGCTGACTTGACCCGCGAGGACCGCCAGCTGGCGGAGCCTTGGCTCCAGCGCCGGCTCGGCCTTGTCCGCCTCCAACGCGAGCTTGGCTTGGGAGGCGGCCCCGTAGAGGTCGGAGGAGTGCTCGCGGGTGTAGATGCGCGTCGTCCTGCCGGAGGCGGCGTCTTGGGCCAGAAGCACTCCCTCGGCGGCTTCGGATTGCAGCGACTTCGACTGCTGGGAGAGCGCCTTGGCTCCCAGCGGTCCGCCGCTGCCGCAACCCCCGCCTAGAAGGGCCACGATCACCCCCAAGCCGAGCACCCGCTTGAGCCGCAGCGACACGCTCCAATGTTCAGGACTCGGGGCCGGTGACCTTCGCCATCTTGGCGTCGCCATCGCCTCGAAGTTCTCCCTGACTGGATCCGGACACCGAACTCGACAACTTACTACCGCTCCACGAACTTGGCGCGCTTGGTCCTCCGGGCGGGCCGGGGATGCGGCGAGGCGGCCGATCGAGCGGGGTCTCCCGGTGGGCCACTCTAGAGCCCGAAGGCGTGAAGCTCCTGATCCCAGGCGCCTGCGTAGACATGCCCGTTGACGATGATCGGCTCAGCGAAGATCGGGCCATCGAACTGCTGGCTGGCCCACAGCTGGTTGCCCGTCACCGCGTCGAACGCCAGCACCTGACCTCCTGTCCCATCGCCGTAGTACACGACGCCATTGGCCACCATGGGTACCGACACGACCGACGGGTTTGGCCCCACCGTGGCCTGCCAGGCGAGCGCGAGCCGGCAGTCGGCGCCTTCCTCCAGTGCGACCATCCCGTGTTGGTACGGCCCGGAGCTCGAGTCGCTCGAGTTCGACACGAACATGGTGTTGGTCGCCGCGGACCACGCAGGGCTCCCGAGGAACTCGTTGTCGTCCACATCCGCGATCTGCAGCCGCTGCGTGGGTCCGCCCGAAAGATCGTCCCGGTCGTAGACGAACAGGACGCCCGACTTGTTTTCCAGGGCGAGCTGCCGCGGGCACCCCGGCCGGTGGAACAGGGTGGGGGTGGAGCCGAAGTCGACGTCTGCGCCGATGAGAGTCGGCCCGTGGTGCGAGACGACGCGCAGGCTTGGGGTCAGTCTGACGACGTCCTCGGCGTACCGGAAGTCCTGCGGTGCGCTGAGGTCGTTCCCGGTCGAGATGTAGACGTTCCCGTTCCTCGGGTCGACCGACGCCCCGCCCCAGCCCCAGATGCCCCCGCCGTCGTCCTTCCTTCCCGCCGGGTAGAAGCGCGCGACGACGGTCGCGGAGGCGACGTCGATCTCCACGATGTGCCCGTGATAAGGCGTGAAGTCACAGTAGCTCGCGGTCTCCGCGTAGAGCTTCCCCTGGAACATGGTCAGACCGCTCCATACATGCTGCTGGTTCGGGTTGGAAAGTACCGGGACCGGCCAGCCGGGCGACGACGCGCCAGTCGCGAGGTCGAGCGCATGCACCTTCCCATCCCCTCCCGCCACGAAGATGCGGTTGGTCGAACGGTCGATGACCGGCGCGCTCGTGATGCCGAAGACCCCGCCCGGGAGGTCGTCGCAGAGGGTCTGGACCGAGCCGAGATCCTTCTTCCACACGAGGCTTCCGGTGGCGTCGTCCACGGCGTAGAACATGCCATGCTCGCTGCCCACGTACACGAGCTGCTTCATACCCCGGCCGACCTGCACGTCACTCGCCACCACAGGCGAGGTGTCGATGACGCCGTCCGTCTCGAACGACCACAGCTCATGCAGCTTTGACGCGTTTCCGGAGCTGATCGATGTCTCGGATGTGTTCGCGCCAGTGCGTTGGATGTCGAAGCTGATGGTCGGCCAGTCGGCGTTGCCACGATCTGCTGCCGCGGGCACGGTCGACGCCGCGAGGACAAGCGCGGCGGCCAGGCCTGTCAGGGGGCCGAGAAGGGAGCGGGACCGATGCATGAGTGCCTCCAGGTACCAGGTGGCCTCCCCAGGGAGGGCCGCGCAGTTGGGACGAGCCGATTCCTGGAAACTGTTACGAGCGAGGGCTCCCGACGGATTCGCGATTGTCGGGGGTTCCTTCAGCTATCCCCTGGGGAGCTGAGCCGCCCGCACGCTGAGAAGAGCCTCTCGTCCCGTCTGTATGACCAGTATTGCTCCGCGTTCACACCGGCACCCCCGCGGACGCCGCGCAGCGGAGGATGGCTTCCGCGGAGCGGTCGATGTCCTCCTCGGTCGTCGACCAGTTGCTGACCGAGATCCGCATGGCGTGGCGATCCCGCCACATGGTGCCACCGGCCCAGCACGTCCCGTCCCGCTGGGTGGCGGCGATGACGTCCGCGGTCCTCCGGTCCGCCGCACTATCGTCGTCTCCTGGCGCCGCGAAGCGGACCAGGACCTGGTTGAGCACGACCTCGTTGAGGATGCTCACCCCCGGCGCCGCGTCGAGCCGTTCCGCGATGCGGCGGGCCAGCGCGCAGCACCGGTCCACCAGCTCGGCCACCCCCGACCGGCCCAGCGACCGCAGGGCCGTATACACGCTGAGGCCGCGGGCCCGGCGCGACGACTCCGGCACGTGGTCGTACGGCGTGTAAGCCTCGCCGGCGCCGCGGACCAGGTAGGCGGCGGTGACGGTTCATGGCGGCACGGTGCGCGGCCGGGTCGGACACGAACACGATCCCGCAGTCGTACGGGACGTTCAGCCACTTGTGGGCGTCCGTGGCCCACGACTGGGCCCCCTCGATCCCGTCGAGGTGATGGGCCAGGTCCGGCGATGCCGCGGCCCACAGCCCGAAGGCGCCGTCCACGTGGAGCCAGGCCCGCGCTCCGCCGTGGCGGCGGCGATCTCGCGCAGCGGGTCGAACGCCCCGGTGTTCACGTTTCCGGCCTGGGCGCAGACGATGGCGGGGCCGGTGCTCCCATCGAGTACCCGGCGGAGCTCATCGGGCAGCATCCTCCCCTGTCCTTCCACCGGGACCCGCTTCACCCGCTCGCTGCCCAGGCCGAGCATCCGGAGCGCGACGAAGATCGTCGTGTGGGTCTCCCGGCCGACGACCACCTGGACCGGCGGCGCGTCGAACAAGCCCTGTTCCTCCACGTCGTGGCCGACGGCCTGCCAGGACCGCGTGGCGGGCCGCGGCCAGGGCGGTGAAGTTGGCCATGGTCGCCCCGGTGACGAACCCCACGCTGGCCGTGGAGGGCAACCCGAACAGGGTCGCCAGCCAGGCCCCCGCGACCTCCTCCACGACGGATGCGGCCGGGGAGGCGGGGTAGTTCCCGGCGTTCTGGTCCCATGCCGCAGCCAGCCACTCGGTGGCCACCGGTCACCGGCAGGCTCCCCCCGATGACGAACCCGAAGTAGCGGGGGCCGGCGGTGGCGACGAGTCCGGGGTCGGCGTCGCGGGCCAGCTGCGCCAGGACCTTCTCCGGGGGTTCGCCCGTCTCGTGCAGCTCTCCGCCCAGCGCCGCGCGGAGCTCGCCGGGTTCGATCGGCCGGCCCACCGGGCGCTCGGCCAGCCCGGCCAGGAACTCGTCGGCGAGGTCGGCGGCCTGGCGGCGAAGGGCGGGATCCGCGTCCGCCTCAGGCCTCCTCGGGCTGCGGCGGTTCCGCCGGCACGGCTTCCGTCCCGTGGCTCTCCACGTGCTCGTCGTCGGGCTCCGCGAAGACGTGCCGGAGCGCGGACTCGGGCTCGGGGTCGGCAGCGTTCCAGGCCCGGTCGACCTCCTGGTCCACCAGGGCCTTGGCCTCCGTGCGGAGCGCCTCTGCCCGATCGTCGTCCAGCAGCCCCAGCGACTTCAGGTCGTTCCCCAGCAGGAGGATGGGGTCCTTGGACTTGGCCTCGTCGACCTCCTCCCGCGAGCGGTACGTGCGGTCGTCGTCGTCAGAGGTGTGGGGGTGGAACCGGTAGGTCATGCATTCCAGCAGGGTGGGCCCGTCACCGGCTCTGGCCCGGTCCACGGCCCGCTTCATGGCGTCGTAGCACCCCAGGACGTCGTTGCCGTCCACGGTCTCGCCGGGGAAGCCGTACCCGGCGGCGCGCTCGCTGACGTGCTCCACGGCCATCTGCTTCGACAGGGGCACGGAGATCGCGTACCTGTTGTTCTCGCACACCCACACCACCGGAAGCTTGTGGATGCCCGAGAAGTTGAGGCCCTCGTGCCAGTCGCCCTCGCTGGTGGCGCCGTCGCCGAACCACGACGCGACCACGGCGTCCTCGCCCCGGTACTTGATGGCGTAGGCGACCCCGGCGGCGTGCGGGATCTGCGTGGCGATGGGGGAGGAGCCGGTCACGATGTTCAGGCGCCGGGCGCTCCAGTGGGCCGGCATCTGGCGGCCCCCGGAGGACGGGTCGTCCCGCTTGCCGAACACCCCCAGGAACACGTCGTAGGGCGTGAGCCCGGCGGTCAGGCACACCGCCATGTCGCGGTAGTAAGGAACGAAGACGTCCTGGCCCTTCCGGAGGGGCCACGCCGTGGCGACCTGGCACCCCTCGTGGCCCGAGACCGGAACCACGAAGGGAGCCTTCCCCTGCCGGTTCAGCCGGAACTGGGCCTCGTCGCACAGCCGCGCCGTCACCATCATCCGGTACATGTCGAGGAGGTCCTGGTCGGACAGGCCGAGGGCGCGGTGCCTGGCCCGAGCTAGCCGTGTGGCCACGTCGAACCCCTTTCAAACGGAAAACGGCTGCTCGCGAAAGCGGCAGCCGCAGTGAACTCTCGAGGCCGCGATACGCACGCGGCGGAAAGTGGCTCCAAAGGCATGATCCGGCTGGAGTCTAGCACCGGCGGTTCCGTGCTCCGCCACGGTCGAGTCCGCGGGTAGCGTCCACGCGATCGGCCGGTAAGCTACGCGTCGACCATGGCCACCGACGAGGCGTTTCGCGCATCCGTGCTCGAGCTGGTGGGCCAGCTGGCGGAGGACGGCTCCGGCGGCATTCGGCCCGACTCCACGCTCTCCGACGTCGGGTTCGACTCGCTGGCGTTCGCGGAGCTCGCCGTGACGGTGGAGGAACGCTTCGGGATCGACCTGGTGGATGGGGTCCCGGCCTCCCCCCGGACCGTGGCCGACGTCGTCGAGCTGATCGAGACGGCCGGGGAAAGCCGGCGGGCGGGGGACGGGATCCGGGACGGGATCGGCAGGTTCCAGCGAGCCGCCGGTCGCACCGCCGGGGGCGTGCTGCGGTGGTGGTTCGACATCCGGGTGTGGGACGCCGAGCGCATGCCGGCGACCGGGCCCGTCGTGCTGTGCATGAACCACGAGAGCCTGCTGGACATCCCGGTGGCGGTGGTGGCCAGCCCCCGGCCGGTCACCTTCATGGCCAAGCGTGAGCTGTTCGGCAACCGGGCCACCGCGAGGCTGTTCCACGAGCTGGGAGGGTTCTCGGTGGATCGGGCCGCGTTCGACCTCCGGGCCATCACCATCGCCCTGGACGTCGCGCGAAGGGGCGAGGTCCTGGGGATGTACCCGGAGGGAACCCGAACGCCGGGCACGCTGCTGCCGTTCCTGCCCGGCGCGGCGTGGATTGCCCTGCACGCGGGGGCGTCGCTCGTTCCGTGCGCCATCACCGGGACGGATGCCGCGATGCCTCCGGGCACCAGGATCCCGAAGCGGGTTCCGGTCGTCGTGGCCTTCGGACGCCCCATCCCGGTCGATCCGGTGGATGATCGGGTGAAGCGGCGGGCCGAGGCCGTGCGCCTCACCGCGGAGCTGCGCGCCTCGATCGAGGGGCTGCTGGCGGAGGCGGACCATGGCTGAGCGCGAGGCTCAGGGCTCGCCCGTCGTCATCGACGTCACCGACGCCGACTTCGGGGCTCGCGTCATCGAGGAGAGCCGGCAGCGGCCCGTGCTGGTGGACTTCTGGGCGGGGTGGTGCCAGCCCTGCCGCACGCTCTCACCCGTCCTGGAGCGCCTGGCCGAGGAGAAGGGCGGCGAGTTCCTCCTGGCCAAGATGGACGTCGACGCCAACCAGTACACGGCGCAGCAGTTCCGGGTCCAGAGCATCCCGAATGTCTGGGCCTTTGCGGACGGCAAGCCGGTGGACCAGTTCATCGGGGCCATCCCGGAGCAGGCGGTGCGGCAGTTCCTGGACCGGCTGCTCCCGTCCGAGGCCGACCGCGGCGCGCTGGAGGCGGCCCGGGCCGCGGAGTCCGGTGACGTGGAGTCCGCCGAGCGCGGGTTCCGGGAGGCCCTGGCCGAGGACCCGTCGAACCCCACGGCTGCGTTCGGCCTGGCCCGTCTCCTGGCGGAGCGGGGCGACCTGGAGGAGGCCCGCCGGCTGGCGACCCCCCTGCTGCCCGACCCCGAGGCCGAACGGGTGCTGGCCGCCATCCGGGTCTCCGAGTGGGTGGACGCCGATGCGGCCGACCCGCTGGCCGTGCCCAAGCGGATGGCGGCGGAGGGCCGGTGGCGCGAGGCGCTGGACGCCCTGCTGGGCGCGGTGGCGCACGCGCCCGACCACCGCGACGAGGCCCGGGCGGCCATGCTGGACGTCTTCGCCGTGCTCGGAGACGACGATCCCATCACCCGCGAGTACCGCCCCAGGCTCGCCGCCGCGCTGTTCTAACCGGTCACGCGACCTACGGGGACAGCGAAAACGGCGGGTACCTGTCGGTGACCAGGACGAACGCGTACGCGACCACCCTCGCGCCCCACCGGATGACGCCCTGCACGAAATCGAACAGGCCCCTCGGGTACGGCCCCGTGAACAGGACGGCGAACCATGAGACGACCGCCACCACGACCACGGCGACCCACAGGAAGGCCAGCACGATGACGTGGGGGATGACCAGGAACCACTTCACCAGGGGAAGCCACCGGTTCAAGCCAGGGCCCGCTTCCGGATAGGGGTAGTCGAGGTGTACGGTCTGCTGCTGATCGGTTGCCGGATAGCGGTCGTCCATGAGAAGGATGTACGCCACGACCCGATTGGTGAAGCGCTGCAGCTCCAGGTTCCAGTCGAACCACCACCGCGGGTATTTCCGCCGGAACAGGATCATGAGGAGTGGGCCCAAGAACAGCAGGCCTCCCGCGCCGGCCAGCACGAACGTGCCTCCGCGCCGCGAGTAGACCTGCCACGTCGAGCCGGACACGCTCCCCAGCACGATCAGGATCGGGATCGCCACGAAGATCCGGAAGGCGGTGGTCAGCCGGTTGAGCGGCCGGTCCGGGTAATCCACCGAGAACTGCACGGGGTAGGCCGTCTGTTCCATTGCCATCGCTTCCCACCTCCTGGGCGGCGGCTTCTGGCGGAATTCCACAGCACCCTGCGGCGAGACGCAACGAGATCTAGTGTAATGCCTCGCAAATAGCTTGACAGAGGGAGACGCGGGAGGTAGCCTCCCGTCGTGTGGCATCCTGCCGCTGCGGTGGCGATCTCCGAGGGGGACCGGGCGCTCCTGGAGCGATGGGTGAG
>JALYLZ010000129.1 GCA_030774015.1 Actinomycetota bacterium
GGCCGAGAACGCGACCACGCGGGCCACCGTGCGGCGGTAGAACTCCTCGAACGCCGCCCGGTCCCGCCCCGCCCGGGCCAGGAGCTGCTCGTCGCTCATCCGCCGGACGTCCACCAGCCCCTCCTCCCGAGGATCGGCACCTTCGTGGAGGTATTGGCCGGCGCCGTCCCGACGCAACGCCATTTCCGGAACTTCTCGGACGTATGCTCCGCCCCGATGCGCGCCCCGCTCGTCCGGTCCGTGCTGCCCGTGACCCTCCTGCTGCTGGCCTGGAGCGGGTCCCCCGCGACCAAGCCGCCGTCGCAGCTCGACCTGGCCCGGCATCGGATCAAGCACGTCGTGTTCATCGTGAAGGAGAACCGCACGTTCGACACGATGTTCGGCACGTTCCCGGGCGCCGACGGGGCTCGCCACGGCCGGACGTGCGGCGGCAAGCTCGTGCCGTTGACGCGGGCGTCCGACCGGACGTACGGCGCCAACCACTCGTTCGTGGCCGGCATCCGCGCCATCAACGGCGGCCGGATGAACTGCTTCAACCGCCTGTGGGACGGCTCCGGCCTGGTCTCCTACGTCCAGTACCACCAGGACCAGATCCCCAACTACTGGGCGTACGCCTCGCATTTCACCCTGGCCGACCGGTTCTTCAGCTCCGCGTACGGGCCCACCATGATCGAGCACCTGTGGGCGGTGGCGGCCCAGTCCGACCGCTTCGTGGGGCCGGACGACGACGGCGGCGCCGGCACCGGGCCCCCCGCCCAGTTCTGCGAGGACCCCGCGGAGCGGGCCCGCTCGTTCCGGGTCCTGGGCCCGAAGGCCACCCAGGACGCGTTCGCCCTGGAGGACCGGGCCGCCACGCTGCCGCTGGTGAAGAACTACTGGACCACCCGGTGGCCGTGCACGGACGTGAAGGTCCTCCCCGACGAGCTCCGCGCGCACGGCGTGGCGTGGCGCTACTACCAGGGCGAGAGCCTGTGGGCGCAGCCGCTGCGGATGGTGCACCACGTCCGGTTCGGGCCGGAGTGGCGAAACGTCGTCCCCGAGCCCCAGTTCATCCCCGACGCCCTGGCGGGGCGGCTCCCGGCGGTGTCCTGGGTGGTCCCGCCGGTCCCGGAGTCCGACCACCCGCCGTACGGCATCTGCCAGGGCGAGAACTGGACCGTCCGGACGCTGAACGCGATCATGCAGGGCCCCGAGTGGTCGAGCACGGCGGTGGTCGTCACGTGGGACGACTTCGGGGGCTTCTACGACCACGTCCCCCCACCCCACGTCGACCTGTACGGTCTGGGCCCGCGCGTCCCGGCCATCGTCATCTCGCCGTGGGCCAAACCGGGGTTCGTGGACCACACCACGCTGGAGTTCTCGTCAGTCCTGAAGCTGATCGAGGACCTCCACGGGCTGAAGCCGCTGACCCAGCGTGACGGCGAGGCGGCCGACCTGCTGGAGGCGTTCGATTTCACGCAGAGGCCGAACCCGCTGCTGGTGCTGTCCGAACGAGACTGCGCGCCGGCCCGCCGAGGCTAGCGGCCCTCGGCGACCTGCCCCGATTCGGTGACCCGGAGGTCGGTGAACCCCGAGTGCTCCTTCGGCCCCTCGACCAGCATCGTCGAGTCGTCGAGGCATCCCAGCCGGTGCAGCGTGTCGAGCACCCGCTGGAGCGATTCCTCGGGCGTCTCCACCATGGTGTCGAGCCTCAGCTCGGGGTCCTCGGGAGCCTCGTAGGGATCGTCCACGCCGGTGAAGCCGGTGATCTCTCCCGCCATGGCCTTCTTGTACAGGCCCTTGGGATCGCGATGATCGGCGATCTCCTTCACGGTCGCGTGGACGTGGACCTCCACGAACTTCGCCGTCTTCTCGATCTGGGTGCGCACGGCGTCGCGCGTCTCCCGGTACGGGGAGATCGGACAGCAGATCGTGACCACGCCGTTTCGGGCCAGCAGGTCCGCCACGAACCCGATCCGCAGGACGTTGGTGTCGCGGTCCTCCTTGGAGAACCCCAAGCCCTTGGACAGGTTCTGCCGGACCACGTCTCCGTCCAGGATCTCGGTCCTCATCCCGCGGGCCCTCAGCTCGTGGAAGAGCATCTCGGCGATGGTGGACTTGCCCGCTCCGGACAGTCCGGTGAACCAGACGCAGAACCCGCTCTCGCCGCTGGTACCGCTGCCGCTGCCGCTGCCGTCCAGATCCCTCACAGGAAGCTCTTCCCCTCCGCGCCCTCCGGCGCCTCGATGCCGTACAGCGACAGGATCGACGGGCCCACATCGACGAGGCGCAGCCCCTCCTGCCGGCCCACGGCCTGCCCCGGGCGGCCCGCCATCACGAACACGCCGGTCCGGTCGTGGTTGGCCCCGTCGGGGCCGGTGTCGTTCTCGTAGGTGAAGATGTCCTCGTAGCCGACCGTGCCCACCGAGCGCCACTCCAGGTCGCCGAAGTACACGATGAGGTCCGGGGCGACCCCGCGGACCTCCGAATAGACGTCCTCGGGCTTGAACACGCGGGTCCCGAGCGACGTGCCGTCCGGGCCGGGCATGGCCTCGAGCTTCGCCACCAGCTCGTCGCGGGTCTCCTCGTACCGCCCGGGGTCCACCACGCCCTGCGGCTCGCGCCCCTTCACGTTCAGGAACAGGCGGCCGTAGTACCCCCCGTCGCCCCATGCCACGGTGCGCTTCCAGTCGATGGGGGCCTTGGCGATCGGCGTGAGCCCCTCCGGCGACTCCGTCATGGCCAGGTATCCCTCGCGCATGAGCCAGTCGTTGAAGCACAGGCCGCCGATCATGGGTCGGGCCCCGTGGTCGGACATCACGATGGTGATGGCGTCGTGCGGAAGCGCCTCCAGCAGCGAGCCGATCTCCTTGTCCAGGTACCGGTAGTAGTCCTGGAACGCGGTCTCGAACGCGTTCCCGGGCTCGTACTTCGGATGCTTGGGGTCGTAGTACTGCCAGAACACGTGGTGCAACCGGTCCGGGCCCATCTCCACGAGCATGAAGTAGTCCCACGGCTTTGTACGAATCAGCCGGCGGGCCACCGCGAACCGCCGCTCTGTCATCTTGAACACCTGGTCCAGGACGAACTCGTAGCCCTTGTCGCGGAAGTTCGGGATGTCGAAGATGTAGTTGCCCGCCCCGACCTCCTCCTCGACCTCGTGCATCACCTCGGCCGGATACGCGTACGTCTTCGCCGACGGCGGCGTCAGGAAACACGAGATCCGCCACCCCTCGACCGGCTTCGGCGGGTAGCTGGGCGGCACGCCGATCAGCAGCGACTTCAGGCCGTTCTGCCCCAGGAAGTCCCACACGGCGGGCTCTTTCACGGCGTCCGAGGTGGCGATGGAGAGTCCCTCGTAGCTCGAGTCCTTGCGGTTACGGAAGCCGTAGATCCCGAGCTGCCCCGGCGTCTTCCCGGTCATGGCGCAGGCCCATCCGGGGACGGTGATCGGAGGGGTGATGCTGGCCAGGTCGCCGTGCATTCCCCGGGCCATCAGCTCGCGGATGTTGGGGACCTCGTCGGCCAGGTCCCGGAACAGCAACTGCGGCGTTGCGCAGTCCAGGCCGATCACGGCCACCCTGGGTCCCTGTATCGTCACGTCTGCCTCGTCGTCTCGGAGTGCCGTCCTCACGAAAAGGAGCCCGGCCTGCGTGGGCCGCGCTCCGGAGGACGGCGGCCATTGTACCCGCTGGCCGGGAGGGCAAGCCCGTACAATCGCCCCCCGTGGCCTTCCTGCGAAGGGTCCTGTATCTCCAGGCAGCGGTGTTCTTCCTGGGCGGCCTGGCCCTGGCCATCGCTCCGCGCCTGGTGCTGGTGAACCTCTTCTCGGAGGTAGCCCAGCCCCACTACGCCTGGGTCCAGATCGTGGGGGTCCAGGCCATGGTGCTGGCCATGTTCATGGTCCTCGTCGCGCAGCGCTCCGAGCAGGTGTGGTGGTGGTCGTGGACGTTCGTCATCGTCTCCGCGGCCATCACCGTCATCGCCGTGCTGAACGCCCTGTTCGGGCTGGACCTCGTGCCGACGCCGGGCCCGGTCTTCACCACCCTGAGCCGGCACGGGTTCTCCACGATCCTGTGGTGGCTGCTGGCCGCCGTGAACGCGGCCTTCACCCTGGCCCTGCTGTGGGGCCTGGGGAAGACCGGCCAGGAACGCCCGCTGCCGCAGGCCGACTAACTCTGCGCCTCCATCCACCACTCGGTGAACTCCGAGCAGCGTCCGTCGTCCGTGAGCCGGATCACCCACAGGTTCGAGTAGGCGGGCGGTTCGTGGTCCGGGTAGTCGGTCCACCCCCGCACGAACGCGAGGTCTCCCGCGGTCGCCAGGACCTCGTGGCGGAACCTCCAGTCGCCCGGCTGGTCCTTGTGGTCGATCCACCCCTCCACGATGGCGCCGCGCCCCACCCACGGCTCGCGGTGCGGGGCCGTGTAGTACCTCGCGTCCTCGGTGAACAGCCGCCCGATGTCCTCGGGGTCGTTGGTCTCCCAGGCCCGCACGTACCCCTTGAGCCATTCCTCCACCCGCCCCACATTCATCGAGGTCCCTCCTCCCTCCCGAACGAGGAAGGGC
>JALYLZ010000130.1 GCA_030774015.1 Actinomycetota bacterium
CCGCGACCGCGGGCCCCGCCGCGACCGCGACCGCGACCGCGGCCCGCGCCGGGAGCGCCGTGACGCGTAGCTCCTCCGGCGACGGGGCTTCGGCCTCCGGCTCGTCCGTCGCCAGAACGGAATTCGAGTCAGGCCTTCGCGTGGTCACCGAGCGGATGCCGGGCGTCCGCTCCGTGACGTTCGGGATCTGGGTGACCACGGGGTCCCGGGACGAGCGCCCCGAGATCGCCGGCTCCTCCCACTTCCTCGAGCACCTGCTGTTCAAGGGGACGAAGTCGAGGTCGGCCCGGGACATCGCGGAGGCGTTCGACGCCGTGGGCGGGGACTTCAACGCCTTCACGTCCAAGGAGACCACCTGCTACTACGCGCGGGTGCTGGATCGCGACCTCCCCATGGCGGTCGACCTGATGTGCGACATGCTCCAGCACTCGCTGGTGCGGCAGGCGGACTTCGAGGCGGAGCGCCAGGTGATCCTCGAGGAGATCAACATGCACGAGGACACCCCCGACGACCTCATCCACGACCTGTTCACCGAGACCCTGTGGGCGGGCCATCCGCTGGGGCGGCCCGTGCTCGGCACCGTCAAGAGCATCACCGAGATGAAGCGTGACCAGGTGCATCGGTTCTACCGCCGCAACTACGGGCCGGCGAACTTCGTGATCTCCGCGGCCGGGAACCTGGAGCAGGACCAGCTGGTCCGCGAGGTCCGCAAGCACATGGACACCGGGCGCATCCGCTCGCGAGGGCCGGCGGCGTGGTCGATCCGCCAGGCCGACCGGCCGCCCACGCCGTCGGGGGCCCGGCTGGTCCGCACGCGCCAGACCGAGCAGGCCCACATCGTCACCGGCACCAACGGGCTGTCCCGAAGCGATCCCGACCGGTTCGCGTTCGGCGTGGTGAACGGCGCGGTCGGCGGCGGGATGTCCTCGCGGCTGTTCCAGGAGATCCGGGAGAAGCGCGGCCTGGCCTACTCGGTGTTCAGCTACCACACCATGTACGCCGAGACCGGGATGTTCGCCGTCTACGCCGGGACCACGCCGTCGCGGGCGGAGGAGGTGCTGTCGATCGTGCGGCGCGAGCTCGACGACGTGGCGGAACGGGGGCTGACCCAGGACGAGTTCGACCGGGCCAAGGGCCACATGAAGGGCGCGCTGGTGCTGTCGCTCGAGGACACCAGCGGGCGGATGTCGCGCCTGGGGAAGTCCGAGATCGGGCACGGCGAGATCCTGACCGTGGACGAGATCCTGGAACGCATCGACTCGGTCACGCCGGACGACGCCCGTCGGGCCGCCGAGCGTGTGCTGAACCAGCCGTTCTCGCTCACGGTGCTGGGGCCGTTTCCCGAGGACGCGTTCGGGGGGAGCGATCCCGTGGCCGAGGCGTCGGTGGCGGCCCATCACGCCGGTGCGGGAAGCGCCCGGTGATCCGGGTCGGGGTGATCGGCGCGGCCGGCCGGATGGGCCGGATGGTGTGCCGGGCCGTGGCGGAGGACCCGGACATGGCGCTGGTGGCGGGCCTGGACCGCTCGCACACCGGGGAGTCGGTAGGCGAGGTCGCGGGCGTCTCGGGCTCCGACGTCCGGGTGTCCGACGACGCCCAGATCCTGCTCCAGGCCGACACGGAGGTGGCGGTGGACTTCACCCACCCCTCCGTGGTGATGGACGACGTCCGGTGGGCCGTCGACCACGCCATGCACATCGTGGTGGGGACCACGGGAGTCACCGAGGACGATCTGGCGGAGATCGAGCAGCTCCTGGAGAAGGGCGGCGACGAGTCGAACGTGATCGTGGCGCCGAACTTCGCCATCGGGGCGGTGCTGGCCCAGCGGTTCGCCGCCGAGGCCGCCCGGTACCTACCGGCCGCGGAGATCATCGAGCTGCACCACGAGGGCAAGGCCGACGCGCCCTCGGGGACGGCGCTGGCCACTGCCCGCCGGATCGTCCATGAGCGTGCCCAGGCGTACCGAGGCCCCGACACCGAGACCGTGCCCGGCTCGCGCGGCGGGGACGTGGAGGGCGTTCGCATCCACTCGGTTCGGCTTCCCGGCCTGGTCGCGCACCAGGAGGTGATCCTGGGCGGCACCGGGCAGATCCTGACCATCCGGCACGACTCGCTTGACCGGAGCTCGTTCATGCCGGGCGTGCTCATAGCCATCCGTGAGATCGTCCGCCGCCCCGGGCTGACCGTGGGGCTGGAGCAGCTGCTGGAAGGCTCCGCGCAGCGGTGACCCGCCGGCTCGCCGCCGTCTTCGCCCATCCCGACGACGACACCTTCGGCGTGGGTGGGACGCTCGCCCTCAACGCCGGGAAGGACCTCGAGGTCATGACGGTCCTGGCCACGAGCGGCGAGGCCGGCCCCATCGCCGATCCGGCCCTGGCCACCAGGGAGAACCTGGGGCCCGTTCGGGAAGTGGAAGCCCGCGAGTCCTACCGGGTCCTCGGGTTCCCCGACGTCCGCTTGGAGTTCCTGCGATACGCGGACGGCGGCCTGGCCGGCGTCGAGCGTGACGAGCTGGTGGACCGGGTGGCGTCGCTGCTGGTGGAGTTCGGTCCCGATGTGGTGGTGACGTTCGGGCCCGAGGGCGTGACCAAGCACGAGGACCACGTGACCATGCACCACGTCGGCACCGAGGCGTTCCACCGGGCTCGCGAACGGGCCGGCGGGAAGGGGTTCCGGCGGCTGCTCAACGTGGCCATCCCCACCAGCCGGATCGAAGCCTTCCGGGAGATGCAGCGCGCGGCCGGGATGGAGCCGTTCAATCCCGAGGACCCGTTCATGCCCAGGGGCGTCCCCGACGAGACCATCGGCCTGGTGGTGGATTGCAGCTCGGTGTGGCGCACCGTGTACGAGGCGCTCCGGGCCCACCGGACCCAGGCCGAGGAGATCGAGGCGTTCCCCGAGGCGGCGCTCCCGGAGATCTTCGGGACGGAGAGCTACATCGTGGCCTGGCCGCTCCGAGAGCCCGGCGACCCCGTGCTCACCGACGTGTTCCAGGGCCTGCTGGGCTAGGACTCGGACCCGGCCGGGCTTCGTTCGCCGCCGGCTCGGCGGCGTGCCGCCGCCCCAGGGCCAGCGACGTCGCTGCACCGGCCAGGCAGATGAGGGCGGTGATCAAGAAGATCTCCCGGTACTCGGTGTGCAGCGCGGCGTCCACCGCTCGCTGGTAGGCGGCCAGGCGTCGCTGGAACACCTGCGGATCGACGCCGAACGGCAAGGGTGTGTTCAGCGTGCCGGTGAGCTGATGGAACCGGTGCAGGCCCCACGCGGCCAGGGCGGCCACCCCCACCAGCATGCCCATCATCCTCGCCACCACGACGGCGGCGGAGGCCACGCCACCTTGCTCCGCCGACGACGCCCGCAACGCCACGGACGCCACCGGCGCGATGACCAGGCCGAGGCCGAAGCCCGCCAGGGCCAGGTCCACGTCCACCCGGGGAAGCGAGAGCGGCCCCAGGTCGTGGCGGGCCGCCAGGGCATGGATCGGCCATCCCGCCACCAGCCAGTAAGCGACGGCAGACAGGACCAGTCCGGTCGCGGCGACGGCCCGCTCGCCCAGGCGGGAGGCGGCCAGGCCGCCCAGGATCGCTCCCACGGGAAGGGCCACCAGGAACCGGCTCAGCACCAGCGCCCCGCCCGTGGAGCTCTTCCCGAGCAGGGTCTCAGCCACCAGCGGGACGTCCACCAGCGTGACCATGAGCGCGGCACCCGCCAGGAAGCTGGTGGCCAGCGACGCGGCCAGCGGTCCCGCCCGGAGGCCCGCCCTGTCCAGCAGCGGCGTCGGCGTGCGCGCTTCCCACAGGGCGAACACCACCAGTCCGATCACGCCGCCCCCGACGACCCACGGCCCCCACGAGGGCAGGACGCCGGTCTCCGGATCGGGGTTGTACAGCCCGGTGATCAGCAGGGCCAGGGCGATGGCCAGGATGGACCCGCCGACCACGTCGACCCTCGAGGCCTGGTCCGGCCCGGGCTGGCCCCGCCCGGCGCTGTCCCGGGCCCGCCGCCCGCCGGGGACGGCCCAGGCGATGGCGACCGCAGCAATGGCCGCCAGCGGGACGTTCAGCCAGAAGAGTCCCCGCCACCCGATGAGCGCGGCGACTCCGGCACCGTACAGGGGGCCGAGCACGCTTCCAAGCTCCTGGGCCGCCCCCACGGCACCCAGCGCGACCGGACGGTGCCGGACCGCCCACAGGTCGCCGACCAGGGCGAACGTCACCGGCAGCAGCGCGCCTCCGGCCGCCCCCTGGACCAGCCGGCCGATCACCAGCACCGCCAGCCCCGGCGCCGTCGCCGACACCACCGACCCGACGGCGAACCCGGCCAGGCACCCGTGGATGACCGTCCGGCGGCCCACCCGGTCGGAAAGCTGGCCCAGCAGCGGCATGGCCGCCACGTATCCGAGGAGGTAGCCGGTGACGATGGGCGTGGCCCGCTCGAGGTGGTTGATGGGGATGCCGAGGTCCCGGACGATCGTCACCAGGATCGTGACCACCACGTAGGCGTCCAGCGCGGCCAGCAGCACGGCGGCACCGGCGATGCCCGCGGCCAGCCGGCGCCCGTGGTGGCCGAGGTGGCCCTGTGTCGGCGCCGGGTCGGCCGAGCCCGAGGCGGAGGTCACGTTCACCGGCCTCGCCGGGTCAGGCCGGCGGCGTGATGGTGACCGGGACGTCGAAGTCCGACAGCCCCAGGTTCACCACGGTGGGAGGCCCGCTGCCCTCCGCCGGCAGGGTCGCCTTCACCTGCACCAGGCGCGACGAGTCCGTGGAGATCCACAGCACGCTGGGGGCGTCTTTGTTCGCAGGGACCGGAACCAGCGTGGACAGCACCCGGCCGTCCAGGGTCGCCTCGACCCGGTAGGCGCTCGTGCCGCCGACGTCGTCGGTCCCCACGGTCCGGGCATCGGACGCCGTGGCGAGCAGGCGCGACAGCCCGGCCTGGGGGTCGAGGAGCTTGGTGGGGTCGTAGAAGCCCCCCGTCAGGGCCTGCGGGATCTGCGTGAACCCGCCGGTTGGGCCCTTCACGTAGACCGTCCCGTTCAGGATCACCACGTCGAACTCGATAAGCTGCCCGAACTCCTCCAGGTCGGCCGTCCCCGACGCGGCGCCCGCGCTGGTCAGGACGCCGTCGGCCTTGCGCACGTTGAGCCCGCCCAGGCTCCCCTGCATCTGGAGCGAGAAGCGGGCGCTGGTCACCCCCGCCATGGTGCTGGAGGCGCCGTCGAGCAGCGTCTGCGCCGACGGCAGGGCCGTGGGGGTCGCGGAGGCGGACGACGAGGAATGCGAACAGGCCGTCAGCGTGCCCAGCGAGGCGATGGCAGCCAGGAGCGCCACGCCGCGCCGGGCGGTCGGAGGAACCGGCATACCTTGGAATGCTACCCACGGAGGCCGCTCCACCCACCCGCATGCCTTTCACCCCGCGTCGGACCCGTTCCTCGCCAGATCAGGGCCGGATCCCCTGGAACAAGAACCACACCCCGATGCCGGCCAGCGTCGCGGCCAGGACCAGGCGGACGGCCCGAGCAGCCCGCCCAGTGAGGCGGGCCGCGCCTCCCCCTCCAATCAGCACGACCGTCCCGTCGATCAGCGCCACACCGGCCATAAGCGCCGCCACCGTCAGGAACGCCAGCGGTCGCCCGCCATCCCTGCTGGCGGCGGCCACCACCGCCGAGCCCGTGGTGGCCAGGAACAGCCACGCGCCCGGGTTCAGCACCACCGCCAGCGCGCCGCGCTGCGTGGGGCCGAGCCGCACCCGCGGGGCCTGATCCTCCAGCTCTCCGGTGTCCCGGACGGCGCTGGCCGCCACGAACAGCAGGAACGCGCCTCCCACGACCTTCATCACCCGCACGGTCACCGGGCCCGGTGAGAGGAACGAGAGCCCGGCGGCGAGGGCCGACAGCAGCAGGGCAAAGGTGCCGTTGGCGCCGGCCATGGCCCGGAAGCCGCGACGGAGGCCGCCCCGGGAAGCCTCGTTCAACAGGACGAGCTGCACGGGTCCCGGCGCCGCTCCCAGGGCCACGCCGACCCCGAACGCGGCCGCGGCGTCGGACAGGGCGGCCACGCTCGACGGCTACAGCGACGTGCGCATGGACCGCCCGGCGTTCTGGCGCCCCGAGTCGCCCTTCCCGTAGTCCCACGTCAGCAGGACGTCCGGGACCAGCCGGAACGCCACCCGGTCCGGTTCGGTGAGGGCTCGCGAGAGCCAGCTCTTCCCCTCCGGTTCGCCGTAGCGAACGGCGATGCGTTCCAGCCACGCGGGGACGTCGTCTTTCCAGACCTCGGGCCTCCCTCGGGCCAGCACAGCCCGGTACGGGCGTTCGTCGGACGCGATGCTGACGGCGACTTCCCGGCCCGCGGCGATGTCCCGGCCGCCCCGGCGGACCTCCAGGCGGGTGGTGAACCAGAAGGCGCCGTCCGCCCACAGGAACCAGACGGGGCGGATGCTGGGGTGGCCGTCGGCGGACACCGTGGCCAGGTGGGCCAGGCGAGGTTCCGCCAGGAAGGCGTCGAGCTCGTCGCGCTCGAGTGGCACCGGCGGCCTACTTGACCGGGTGCTGCTCCACGAAGAGCAGCCCGAACCCGCTGGTGAAGTTGGCCAGGTCGTCGGTGGAAGCCTTGGCCACGTCGCTCTTCATGTCCGTCCGGAAGGCGTCCCGGTCGTCCCACCACAGCTCGGCCACCCCGTCGTAGGGCACTTCCGTTCCCTCGGGCGCTCTCGTCACCGCGTTGACCACGTACCCTCTCAGGCCGGTATAGCCGTCCCGGGCGATCGGGGCGTGTGAGTTCAGCCAGTAGTCCAGGAACTCCTCGTTCGACATCCCGTCCTTCTTGCGCATCCAGATGTGCACGCGGAACATGGGTGGCCCTCCTGTTCGTCGCCGTGCGGAGATCGTAGTGCCCGGCGGCGCTACCGGCTGGCCGGCTCGGACTCGCCGGCTTCCCGCCGGGCCAGGACGAACAGCAGATCGGACAGCCGGTTCAGGTAGTGGAGTGCCTCGGGGTTCACCGGCCGTCCGGACTCGCCGAGCGCGACGGTCCGCCGCTCGGCCCGCCGGACCGTGGACCGGGCGACGTCCAGCGCCGCGGACACGGGGTTCGCGCCCGGGACGATGAACGTCTGCGGCAGGGGATGCAGCGCGACGACCGCGTCGATCCACCGCTCCAGCCTCGCCACCATCTCCGCGGTGGTCTCCGACACTCCCGGCTCGAGGCGCTCTCGCTTCTCCGGGTTCGTGGCCAGGTCGGCCCCCACCACGAACAGCTCCCGCTGGACTTGGAGGAGCTCGGCGGCCAGCTCCGGGTCCTGGACCACCGCGCGGGCGGCGCCGAGGGCCGCCACGGCCTCGTCCACCGCGCCGTAGGCTTCCGTGGCCGGATCGGACTTCGGGATTCGCCCGCCGTACAGCATGCCGGTGGTGCCGTCGTCGCCGGTCTTCGTGTAGATGCGCATGCGGCTAGGATAGCCTCGGGTTCGGCACGGATCGCTACGGACGACGCGTCCTGCACGGACGTCGTTCGGGAACCCGGGCCGGAGGCTCGGGAGGCTCCATAGCCACGGCAGGCACGGCAGGCTCCATAGCCACGGCAGGCACGAGAGGTGCCCATGGCACGGGAGCTTCTCGTTCAACATGTGACGCATGTGGCTCTTGTGGCCACAGAGCGGGAACGATACGCTGCTCGGGGTCGCCGGGCCCGGGAACCAGGTCCGGGCCGGCGGGGCCGGGCGTGAGGAGGTGGCAAGATGGCCGGAAGGTTCGGAGCGGTGGTCACCGCCATGGTCACGCCGTTTCGCGACGACCTCTCTCTGGACGTCGACGGCGCCCAGGAACTGGTCCGCCATCTGCTCGATCACGGGTCCGACACGGTCCTGGTCGCGGGGTCGACCGGCGAGTCGCCCACCCTGACCCACGACGAGAAGCGTGACCTGTTCCGCGCAGCGGTCGAGGCCGCGGAGGGCAGGGGCCGGATCTGGTGCGGCACGGGGACTTATTCCACCGCCGAGAGCGTCGAGCTGACGGCGATGGCCCAGGAGGCCGGCGCGGACGCGGTCCTCGTGGTCACGCCGTACTACAACAAGCCGCCGCAGCGCGGGATCGTCGCCCACTTCACCGAGATCGCCCGGTCCACCGAGCTGCCGATCATCGCGTACAACATCCCCGGCCGGACCGCGACCCGCATCGAGCACGACACCTTGCTCGAGCTCGCGGCCGTTCCCAACATCGTGGCGGTGAAGGATTCCACCGGTGACTTCGACGGCGCTTCCGGGCTGGTCCGCGAGGCCCCGCCGGGCTTCGAGGTGTACTCCGGCGACGACTGGGCCACGTTCGGGCTGGTGTGCCTGGGCGCGGTGGGAGTGGTGTCCGTGGCCTCCCACCTGGTGGGGGAGCGGATCCACCAGATGGTGGCGCTGATCGGCGACGGCGACGTCCCCGCCGCCCGCAAGGTCCACGAGGAGCTGTCGCCCCTGTTCAAGGCGCTGTTCATCACCAGCAACCCCATCCCGCTGAAGGCGGCCCTGGAGCTCGTCGGTCGCCCGGTGGGGCCGCCGCGGCTGCCGCTGGTGCCGGCCACGCCGGACGAGCGCGCCATCCTGCGCCGAGCGTTGGAGGATGCCGGTCTCCTGTAGCGCGCGGTCCCGCAGCCTGCCTCGCCGGCCGGGCGAACGAGCGTGAGCCAGGCGCGACCTGCCCGCCTGGTCTTCCTGGGCGGCGTCGGCGAGATCGGCCGGAACATGGCCTGTCTGGAGCTGGACGGGCGCATCCTCATCATCGACTGCGGGCTGTCGTTCCCGCACGACGAGATGCCCGGCATCGACCTGGTGCTCCCGGACTTCGAGTACCTCCGGGACCGCCGGGAACAGGTCGAGGCGGTGGTCCTCACCCACGGGCACGAGGACCACATCGGCGCGCTGCCCTACCTCCTGCGCGAGTTCAGCCTGCCGGTGTACGGCACGCCGCTGACCCTCAAGCTCCTGGAGGGGAAGCTCGAGGAGCACAGGGTCAGCGAACGCGCCGAGTTCCGGCCCATCACCCCGGGCCAGGCCGCCGCCACCGGTCCGTTCTCGATGCGGTTCATCCGGGTCACCCACTCCATCCCCGACGGCGTGGCCGTGGCGGTGGACACGCCGTTCGGGACGGTCCTGCACTCGGGCGACTTCAAGCTCGACCAGACGCCCCTCGACGCCCGGCCCACGGACCTGGTCGCCCTGGCCGAGGAGTCCCGCCGGGGCGTGCACCTGTTCCTGGCCGATTCCACGAACGCCGAGGAGACCGGCTACATCCCGAGCGAGCGCACGGTCGGACCGGTGCTGCGCGACCTCATCCGCCAAGCGCCCCGCCTGGTGGTGGTGGCGTGCTTCGCCAGCCACATCCACCGCATCCAGCAGGCCGCCGACGCCGCGCGGGCAACCGGGCGCGTTGTGGCGTTCCTGGGGCGGTCCATGCACCAGAGCGTGGCCGCGGCCCGGGCCCTCGGCTACCTGGACGTCCCGGAGTCGGACGTCGTGCTCATCGAGGACCTCCACGAGCTCGATCCGGCGAACGTCGTGGTGATCTCGACGGGCTCACAGGGCGAGCCGCTGTCCGCCCTGTCGCTGATGGCTGCGGGCGAGCACAAGTGGGTGAAGCTCCAGCCCGAGGACAGCGTGATCCTGTCGTCCTCGATGATCCCCGGGAACGAGCCCGCCATCCACCGGGTCATCGACGGCCTGTACCGGACGGGCGCCGACGTGTTCCACGTGCCGAAGGTGCCGGTGCACGTCTCCGGGCACGCCGCCGCGGAGGAGCTCCGGTTCGTGCTGAACCTGGTCCGCCCCCGCTGGTTCATCCCTGTCCACGGCGAGCGCAGGCACCTCTCCAACCACGCCCGGCTGGCCCGGGAGGTCGGCATCCCGGCGGAGCGGATCATCATCGCGGAGGACGGCGACGTCGTGGAGATCGGGGACGAGGTCCGGATCGCCGAGCGCGTCGCGGCGGGCATGACGCTCGTCGACGGCATCGGCATCGGCGACGTCGGCGAGGTCGTCCTGCGGGACCGGCGGCGCCTGGCGGCGGACGGCATCCTGGTGGTGGTGGTGGCGGTGGGCTCCCGCCACGGCGAACTGGTGGCCGGCCCGGACCTGGTGAACCGCGGGGTGGTCGACGACGAGTCGGCCGCCGGCATCCTTGAAGAAGCGCGGAATCTCGTCATGCTTTCCCTCGAGGACAGCGCGGCCGCGGAGGTCACCGATCCGGCCGTGCTCCAGCAGAACATCCGGCGCGTGCTTCGGAAGTTCTTCTGGGAGAGCGTGAAGCGCAAGCCGGCGGTGGTGCCGGTGATCCTGGAGGTGTAGTGGCCACGCGGACGAAGGGCCGGAAGAAGGGCAGGAAGCCCGCCGCGAAGCGGGCTGCGGCGAAGCGCTCGGGGGCGGGGCGGACCCGGCGGGTGGCCGGGCACCTCGCACCGTGGGCTCGCGACGCGTTCGGCATCGGCCTGGTGGTCTTGGCGCTCCTGGCCGTGCTGGGGCTGTGGCTGCACTCGGGCGGCCTGGTCGGCAAGCTCATCGCCTACCTCAGCCGCGCCCTCATCGGGAAGGCGGCCGGGGCGATGCCGGTGTTCGCCCTGTACTGGGGCATCCGCCTGCTCCGCCGGAGCGCCGAGGACCAGCGCGTCCGCATGTTCCTGGGCTTCCTGATCACGCTGACCGGCGCGCAGGCCATCGCGTCGGTGGCCCGGGGGAACCCCAGCCCGACGGCGGGGTACGCCGGGGTCCACGCGTCAGGCGGGCTGCTCGGCGCGCTGCTGGGCTGGCCGGTGTCGAAGGTGGCCTCGGCCCCGGGCGCCGTGATCATCTGCCTCGGCCTGGTCGTCCTGGGCTTGCTGGTCTTCACGGGCACCCCGCTGGCGGCGGTGGGGGAGTGGCTTCGCGGTCGTTTCGGCCGCGGCGCCGGGCGCGCGGACCCCGACGGCGAGGAACAGCAGGACGAACCAGCCGCCCGGTCCAGGCGCCGCTCCCGCCGGGTGGTCCGGGAGGAGGAGGACCCCGGCCCCAGCCCCCAGGGCGCCGCCATTGCCGCCCTCGACGCCGAGCCGGCCGCCGTGGCCGTCCCAGCCCGGATGGCCTTCCCCACACCCGGCAAGGGCGCCTACAAGCTGCCTCCGCTCGAGCTCCTGCGCAAGGCCCCGGCCAGCACGGCCGACGGCCGCGACGAGGAGCACACCATGGAGTCCCTGGAACGCGTGTTCCAGACCTTCGGCGTCCCGGCCCGCGTCCCTACCGCCCACCGCGGCCCCACCGTCACGCTGTACGAGGTGGAGGTCGAGCCCGGGACGAAGGTGAACCGGGTGCTGGGCCTGGCCGACGACATCGCGTACGCGCTGGCCACGCCGGACGTGCGGATCATCGCCCCCATCCCGGGCAAGTCGGCCATCGGCGTGGAGGTCCCGAACAAGGTCCGCGACTTCGTGATGCTGGGCGACGTCCTCCGCTCAAAGACGGCCCGCGAGGCCCGCCACCCCCTGTACGTGGGCCTGGGGAAGGACGTCCACGGCCGGGCCGTGCTGGTGAACCTGGCCGAGATGCCCCACCTGCTCATCGCGGGTGCCACCGGCGCGGGCAAGTCATCGCTCATCAACGCGTTCGTCACCTCGGTCCTGATGCGGGCGACGCCCGACGAGGTGAAGCTGGTGCTGGTCGACCCGAAGCGGGTGGAGCTGTCGCACTTCGCGGACCTCCCGCACCTGCTGTCGCCGGTCATCGTGCACCCCAAGCGGGCCGCCGAGGCCCTGGCCTGGGTGGTCCGTGAGATGGAGCTCCGCTACGAGATGCTGGCCCAGGTGGGGATGCGCGACATCGACTCCTACCTCCGGGCCAGGGGTGACGGAACCTTGCGGGTCCCGCCCGGCCAGGAGGCGAACTTTGGCCACATCCCGTACCTGGTCGTGGTGATCGACGAGCTGGCCGACCTCATGATGGTGGCCCCTCGCGACGTGGAGGACGCCATCTGCCGGATCGCGCAGATGGCCCGCGCGGTCGGGATCCACCTGGTGGTGGCGACCCAGCGGCCCAGCGTCGACGTGGTCACCGGGTTGATCAAGGCGAACATCCCGTCGCGCATCGCGTTCATGACGGCCTCGCAGGCCGACTCCCGGGTCATCCTGGACGTGGGAGGCGCCGAGAAGCTGGTCGGCCACGGCGACATGCTGTTCCTGCCCTCCAACATCTCCAAGCCCATGCGGATCCAGGGAGCCTGGGTGACCCAGAACGAGATCGACGCCATCACCGAGTGGGTCCGCCGCCAGCGCGAGCCCGAGTACGAGGCCAGCGTGGAGGGCATGGGCCGTCCGCCGGCGGACGACGACGGCGACCTGAGCGGCGAGGACGAGCTGCTGGAGCAGGCCGCGGAGCTGGTGATCCGGTCCCAGCTCGGCTCCACCTCGATGCTCCAGCGCAAGCTCAAGGTCGGGTTCGCCCGGGCCGGGCGGATCATGGACCTGCTGGAGGAGCGGGGCATCGTCGGCCCGTCCGTGGGCTCCAAGCCCCGCGACGTGCTGATGACCTGGGAGGAATGGGCCGAGTCCCGAGCCCGCATAGGCTGAACGCAGTCCCCCGAGCATTGCGCCGCCGTGCAGCTCTCTGCCATGATCCCCCGGCCCCCCGGAAAGGATGTGTGCCGTGGTCCGTTTCCGGATCCTGCTGGTGGTCGTCCTCGCGGCCGCGTCCCTCGCCTCTGTCCTGGCACCCAGCGCCTCGGCGGCACCGAAGGAGATCCTGGTGCTGGAGACAGTGCCGCATTCGGTCGGCCAGTACTCGGTCGACCTGTCCCTCTATCACCCGGCCTCGAAGTTCGTTTCCCTCGGCGTCATCTTTGGCCGCGGGACGAGTCGCGCCACCCAGGACCATGAATTTCTCTTCGTGCTCGGCAGGAAGACCTTCACGGCGTCCGACGACCTGGCCGCCGGCACCCTGGACACGGGCGAGCTCGTCACGACGCCCGGGCAGCGGCCCGACTACGGGTCCATCGACATGGGGTTCGAGGCGAGCGGGCCGCTCCAGTCGCGGTCGGTCCCTTGCGCCGGGGCGGAAAGGGCGACCTTCTCCGAGCGGACCGGCTCGCTCACCGGCACGCTCGACTTCAACACGAACTCCGGCCTGGGCGTCGTCGACGTGCCGGCTCTCCAGGCCGCGCTGGGCCGGTTCACCTTGCCCGCCGGCTGCGGCCCGGGTGCGCTGAACGGGCTGTTCGGGCTACAGGCAGGCTCGACGGAGCCCTCCTGCGAGGAAGGATTGTTCCTGGTGGGCGGGACCAACACCCGCGACGGCCGGTTCGCGGAGCTGGTGGGGTTCAAGTTCTCTCACCTCGGGCAGAGCTTCGCGCTCATCGTCGTGGACGAGATGGAGCCAATCGATGTGACAGCGCCGGCGATCGTGTTTCACGACGTCACCGCCTTCGGGCCGCCCGGGATGATCGCCGCGGACCGGTTGCTGGACCACGCGCGCGTTCGAGGTCGCCCGGGGAAGCCGTTCATGGGGGGGCACATGGACTTCCACCGGACCAAGCCGCTCGAGGAGCACCACCGAACGACCTGCCGGACCACCGACTCCGACGGCACCTGGAACGGCCGGATGGTCGCCCGGTTCGACATCGGGGGGCACCTGGTGCTCCGTTCCCTCCAGGGGTCCGTGTCGCGCTCGACGAAGGCCGGTCACCACCGCGGAGCGGAGGGCCAGGCGCTCCGGTCGCTGGCCGAACGGGCCCTCGAGCACCCGCCGGGCGCCTTCCCGGCGGCGAGCGTGGCGTGGCGGGCGCTGGCAGCCTCCCTATAATCCCCTGGAACCTCCCAGGCCCAGGAGGCCACTTGCCAGCGACCATGACGGGGATCGGGCCGGCGCTTCGGCAGGCCCGCCGATCCCTCAACAAGAGCCTCGAAGAGGCCAGCCGAGACACCAGGATCCGCCCCGAGTACCTGCGAGCCCTCGAGGCCGAGTCCTTCCATGCCATGGGCGAGGAGGTCTACGTTCGGAGCTTCCTCCGTTCGTACTCCTCCTACCTGGGGCTCGACCCCGACAAGGTCATGGCCGCGTACGCGAGGTTCGCGCCGGCGCCCCCGGAGGAACCTCCGCCGCCCGTTCCCGCCGCCGTCCAGGAGCGGGGCCTGCCGGTGCTGCACCGGCACGGCAACTGGAAGCTCGCCGTCGTCCTGGCCGTCGTGCTGATCGGGGTGTTCGGGGCCGTCGGGCTGCTTTCCCGCTCCAGCCCCGTTCCCGCGGCCGGCGCGTTCAGGACGAAGGCCGCTGCCAGCGCCCCCTCCCCACCGCTCACCTACGTGACCGTGTCGCTGTCCACGGACAAGGCCGTCCGGGCCGTGGTGGTCACCGTGGACGGCGCGCCGGGGTTCTCGGGAACGCTCCAGCCGGCCAAGCGGCTGTCGTTCCAGGGCACCAGCCTCATCCACGTGTGGATTCCTGTGGGCGGCGCTGTGGACGTCGTCGCCAACGGACACGACCTGGGGACGCCGGGGGACGGCAAGTCCCCGTTCGAGTGGTCGTTCAAGCCGCAGGACTTCCGAGGGACGCCATCAGCGAACGGTCCATAGCGCCGTTCGGAGTGGGCTGGCCCAACATCATCACGGGCTTTCGCATCGCGCTGGTCCCCGTGCTGGTGGTCCTGGTCCTGGCGAAGTCGAATGCCGCTTCCTACGCTGCGGCCGCCGTGTTCGTGGCGGGCGGGCTGTCCGACGGGCTGGACGGCTACCTGGCCCGACGCCATGGCATGACCACCCGCACGGGGGCGTGGCTCGACCCCCTGTCCGACAAGTTCCTGGTGGCCGCGCCGGTCCTCACCCTCACGGCCCTGGGGGAGTTCCCGGTGTGGGGGGCCGTGATCATCCTGGCCCGGGAGGCGGCCGTGATCGGCCTGCGGGCTTTCCGGGGAACCCGGGGTACCTCCATGCCGGCCTCCGACATCGCCAAGATCAAGACCGGCGCGCAGCTGGTGGCCATCACGCTGTACCTGCTGCCGCTGCACGGGGCGAACAGCGCGCGCCTCGCCGCGCTGTCGGTCGCGGTGGCCATCACGGTCTACTCCGGGCTGGACTACTTCCTCCACGCGCCCCGGCCGCCGGCGCCGTCGTGAGGGCGGAGATCGTCGGGATCGGCACGGAGATCCTGCTCGGGCAGATCGCGAACTCGAACGCCCGGTGGATGTCGGAGCGGTTGGCCGGGATCGGCGTCGACGTCCTGCACCACCAGGCGGTGGGCGACAACGTGGAGCGGATCGGGGACGCGTTCCGTCTGGCGCTGTCCCGGGCGGACGTGGTGATCGCGACCGGCGGGCTGGGGCCGACCCAGGACGACATCACCCGTGACGCCATCGGGCTCGCGCTGGACGTCCGACTGGTCCGGCATCCCGAGATCGAGGAGCTCCTGCGGGAGAAGTTCCGCGGCCTCGGCCGGCCCATGCCGGAGATCAACCTGGTGCAGGCCGACGTCCCAGAGGGAGCCCGCTACATCGTGCCGGAGCGAGGGACGGCCCCCGGCCTGGCCTGCCCGGCCGGCGACGGGAAGACGCTGTACGCGGTCCCCGGTGTCCCCGCCGAGATGCGGGAGATGATGGAGGGGACCATCCTTCCCGAGCTCGCCGCGTCGGCCGGGCCCGCCACCATCGTGTCGCGGGTCGTTCGCTGCACGGGCATCTCCGAGTCGCGGGTGTCCGAGATCGTCGCCGACCTGTTCCACGGGTCCACGAATCCGACGGTGGCCTATCTGGCCTCCTCCGGGGAGGTGAAGGTGCGCCTGACCGCCAAGGCCCCGACGCGGGAGGAAGCCGAGGCGCTGATCCGGCCGGTCGAGGAGGAGGTCGTGCGACGGCTGGGGCCGGCGGTGTTCACCACCGGCGACGAGGAACTGGAGGCGGTCGTGGGCGGGTTGCTGCGATCCGCCGGCAAGACGGTCGCCTGCGCGGAGTCGCTCACCGGAGGAAGCCTGGCCGCGAGGTTCACCGCGGTGCCGGGGTCCTCCGACTACTTCTTCGGCTCCGCCGTCTGCTACACGAAGGAGGCGAAGCGCTCGGTGCTCGGGGTCTCCCAGCGGACCCTGGACGGCCCGGGGGTGGTGAGCGAGGAGTGCGCCCGGGAGATGGCCGCCGGCGCCCGGCGGCTGTTCGGGGCGAACCTGGCCGTCTCGCTCACCGGCGTGGCCGGGCCGGAGCCGCACGGGGGCCAGCCGCCGGGAACCGTGTGGGTGGCCGTCGACGCGGGGGAGGCGCAGCGCGCCCGGACGTTTCGGGCCCCGGGGGACCGGGAGCAGGTCATCCGGTGGGCCCAGCAGGCCGCCCTCGACATGGTCCGGCGCCATCTCGAGGGGACACTGTCGGACTGATGGCGGGAGACTGATGGCGCGGGACCGGGCCGCACGTCCCGAAGGTCGACCCCTGCGCATGTTCATCGCCACCGAGGTCCCGGAGGCGGTGCGGGAGCGACTGGCCGAGGCCACCCGCCCGTGGCACGGCCGCGTCGACGGTGCTCGGTGGGTGACCCCCGACAACTGGCACGTGACCATGAAGTTCCTGGGCAGCGTGTACCCGCGGCTGATGGAATGGGTGACGCAGCAGGTCCGAGCGGCGGCCACGGCGGGGGAGCCCTTCACCACGGCGCTCACGGAGCTGGGGGCGGTCCCGTCCGCCCGCCGGGCCCGGGTCCTGTGGGCGGGGCTGGAGGACCCCGGGGGCGTGTTCGCCGGGCTGGCGGGCACGCTCGATGGCCTCCTGGAACGGGAGTTCGAACCAGAGAAGCGGGCGTTCACGCCGCACCTGACCGTGGCCCGGTTCAAGGTGCAGGGCCCGCTGCCGGAGGATCTGATGGGGACCGTCGTCCGCAGCGGCCCGTTCCCCGTCGAGCACCTCACGCTGTACCGGAGCCACCTCCAGCGCCCCGCGGCGCGCTACGAGGCCCTGGAAAGCTTCCCCCTCGGCGGCTGACCGCGACCGGCTGCCGGATTCCCCGGCGAGGTTGCTTGATCCCGAACACACGTTCGAGTAGCCTTCTGCGTTGAGACCATGGATGACACGGGTGTAATTTATGTCGTACCCCCCTGCTAGGGTCCGCTCTGACGGGGAGGACGAGGCCGTCCCGGCCTCGCGGGTCCGAGTGCCCGCGGGCGCGGTGACGGCGGGGGTCCGCGTGGAGCGGAAGGAGGCACTTCGGATGGACCGGGACAAGATGCTGGACGTGGCGCTGTCGCAGATCGAGAAGCAGTACGGGAAGGGAGCGGTGATGCGCCTCGGCGAGCATCCGGCGGGGCAGGGCATCTCGGTCATCCCGACCGGCTCCATGGCCCTCGACATCGCCCTTGGCATCGGGGGGATACCCCGCGGCCGCATCGTCGAGGTGTTCGGGCCGGAGGGGTCGGGGAAGACCACGGTCTGCCTGCACATGATCGCCGAGGCCCAGCGCTACGGAGGGATCGCGGTGTTCGTCGACGCGGAGCACGCCCTCGATCCCACCTACGCCCGGGCCCTCGGCGTGAACATCGACGAGCTGCTGGTGTCGCAGCCCGACTCCGGCGAGCAGGCCCTGGAGATCTCGGACCTGCTGGTGCGCTCGGGCGCGCTCGACATCCTGGTGATCGACTCGGTGGCCGCCCTGGTGCCCCGCGCCGAGATCGAGGGCGAGATGGGCGACTCCCACGTGGGGTTGCAGGCCCGGCTGATGTCGCAGGCGATGCGGAAGCTGAACGGGTCGCTGTCCCGATTCGAGACCACGGCCATCTTCATCAACCAGCTGCGGGAGAAGATCGGGGTCATGTTCGGCAACCCGGAGACCACACCGGGCGGGCGGGCCCTCAAGTTCTACTCGTCGGTGCGCCTGGACGTCCGCAAGATCGAGAACCTCAAGGACGGCACCGAGGTGGTCGGCTCCCGGACCCGGGTGAAGGTGGTCAAGAACAAGGTGGCTCCGCCGTTCCGGCAGTGCGAATTCGACATCATGTACGGCAAGGGGATCTCCAAGGAAGGGTCGCTGCTCGACGTCGGCGTCGACACCGAGATCGTCAAGAAGTCGGGAGCGTGGTTCACCTACGAGGGCGAGCAGCTCGGCCAGGGGCGGGAGAACGCCCGGCAGTTCCTGGCGGAGCATCCCGAGGTGACCGCCGACATCGAGCGAAGGGTCCGCGAGGCAGTGGGCCTGACGGCGTTCGCCGCGGACGGGGACGAGGTGGTCGACGTGACCGCCATCGAGGACACACCCGCCTCGAAGGGCAGGGCGAAGCAGGAGGAGCCCACCGGGGTGCCGGCCGGCTGATCGGGGAAGGGGCTTGGCGGCAACCAGGAGGGTTTCCCGGCGCGCCCCCCTCCCCGGGCAGAGCGCCCCGCTCGGGGAGGGGGAGGGCGTCTTCGTTCACGAGCCCGCGCCCGCGGGCATCGCAGCGGATGCGGACTCCGGTGCGGACAGGTCCGGGGGGGAGGATCGGCGGCCCCGCGGAACCGCTCGCGACGGGGCCCTGCGACTGCTGACCTTCCGTGCCAGGAGCCGCCGCGAGCTGCGGGACCGGCTCCTGCGAGCGGGGTTCGACGCGGCCGAGGTGGACGACGCCCTGGACGGCCTCGAGGCCGTGGGGTTGATCGACGACCGGCGGCTGGCCGAGGCGGTGGTGGAGCACGCGGTCACCGTGCGGATGGCGGGGCGCCGGTCGGTCGTGGGCGCCCTTCGGGCGCGGCGAATCGACTCGGACGTCGCCGAGGACGTCCTGGGCGGGGCCGACCCGGCCGGGGACGAGCACCAGCGGGCCCACGACCTGGCCGCTCGTCGCGCTGCCCGTCTCCGAGGGTTGGAGCCAGAGGTCGCGTTCCGGCGGCTCGCCTCCTTCCTGGCCCGGCGGGGCTACTCTCCCGGGCTGGCCCGGGAGGCCGCGGCCCGCGCGCTCGCCGTGGGCCCGGACGGCGAGGCCTGAGCGAACAGCGGAGCAATCTTGCAGCCTGCAGGGGAAAGCCGTACATTGTGAATTTGAGAGGCTGGATTGAAATCTGACTGTTCGACGGGAATTGGCAAGCGTGAACTCGTCATCGGAGCATCAGGAAGTGAAACGTTTCAGGAGGCGGGGGTGTCGAGAGCCCTGAAGGGCCCGGACCCGCGTCCTGATCTGATCTGACCCATACCCCCGCCGAGCAGCAGGCATCCGCCCTCCATGCGCTTTCTCATGTTAGGAGGCAACGATGCCCTGGCTGATTGCAGTGATCGCACTGATCGTAGGGGCTGCCGGCGGAGTGCTGGCTCGCAAGCACCTGGTGTCCTCGAGAGTCCAGACCGCCGAGACCCGGGCCGAGAAGCTGGTCCTGGACGCCGAGCGCGAGGCCCAGCTCCGGGTCCAGCAGTCCCTACAGGAGGTAAAGGAAGAGATCGCCGCCATGCGGCGGGAGGCGGAGGAGGACGTCCGCCAGCGCCGCACGGAGGTGAAGCAGCAGGAGGAACGCTTGACCCGGCGGGAGGACGCGCAGGACCAGAAGCTCGCCGAGATCCAGCGGCGCGACCAGGAGCTCCGCAAGCGCGACCAGGACCTTGAACGGATCCGGGGGCAGCTGGAGAAGGCCGCCGAACAGCAGCGCCGCCAGCTCGAGGTCGTGGCCAGGATGACGGCCACGGAGGCCCGCGAGGCCCTCACCAACCAGGTGGTCGCCGATGCCAAGCGCGCGGCCATGGGGACCATCCGGGAGATCGAGCAGCAGGCCCGGGAAGAGGGCGAGCAGCGGGCCCGGAAGATCGTCACCATCGCCATCCAGCGGGTGGCCTCCGAGCAGACCGCCGAGTCCACCGTCTCCGTGTTCCCCCTGCCGTCCGACGACATGAAGGGCCGCATCATCGGCCGGGAGGGCCGCAACATCCGGGCCTTCGAGGCCCTCACCGGCGTGAACCTGATCATCGACGACACCCCCGAGGCCGTGGTGCTGTCGTGCTTCGACCCCGTGCGCCGGGAGACCGCCCGCCTGACCCTGGAGAAGCTGGTCTCCGACGGACGCATCCATCCCGCCCGCATCGAGGAGATGTACGAGCGGTCCACCCGCGAGGTGGAGGAGGCCATCAAGCGAGCGGGGGAGGAGGCCCTGGACGACGTCGGGATCACCGACGTCCACCCCGAGATGGTGAAGGTGCTGGGGCGCCTGCGGTACCGCACCTCGTACGGCCAGAACGTGCTCAAGCACCTCGTCGAGTCGGCGCACATCGGGGCCGGCCTGGCGGCCGAGCTGGGGGTCGATCCGCGACTGGTGAAGCGGTGCGCCCTCATGCACGACATCGGCAAGGCCGTCACCCACGAGGTCGAGGGCTCGCACGCGCTGATCGGGGCCGAGCTGGCTCGCCGGCTGAAGGAGCCGCCGGAGGTCGTCCACGCTATCGAGTCGCATCACGGCGAGGTGGAGCAGCGCACCATCGAGGCGGTGCTGGCCCAGGTGGCCGACCAGATCTCCGGAGGCCGTCCGGGAGCGCGCCGGGAGTCGCTGGAGACCTACGTGAAGCGCCTGGAGCGGCTGGAGGAGATCTGCACCTCCCATTCCGGGGTGGAGAAGACCTTCGCCATGCAGGCCGGGCGGGAGGTCCGGGTCATGGTCAAGCCGGAGTCCGTGGACGACCTGGCCGCCCAGGTCCTGGCCAGGGACATCGCGAAGCAGGTCGAGGAGGAGCTCCAGTACCCCGGGCAGATCAAGATCACCGTGGTGCGGGAGACCCGCGCGGTCGAGTTCGCGAAATAGCCCCCGGGCCCCGCCGGTCCGGAGCCCAAGGACCGGGGATACGCGCCTGCTCCCGCAGCCGTGCCCACCGCTTCCTACAGCACGGCCGGGTTGGCGGCGCGCATCGCGCTGACCCTGCTGGGAGCGGCCGGGCTGATCATCGGTGCGTTCATGAACTGGATCGGCGGGACCCGGGGGGGGTCCGGCTGGACGACCGGGCGCTGTACCAGACCACCTTCACGACCACCGGGCAGTTCTGGCGCACGGTCGGCTTCGCCATGATCGTGCTCGGCCTGATGGCCATCGTGGGGCTGGCGGCGAGGTCCGGCTGGCTGACCCGGCTGGCGGGAGCGCTCGGCATGGCCGGGTTCGTGCTGTTCGTGATCGAGCTATACCGGGCTCCCACCGACACCCTTCCCGGGGTCGGCGCGTGGGGGTGACCACGCTCACCGCGGTCGAGTAGCCCATCCGGCTGGCCCTTTTCGAAGCGGCCGCTCACGCCTCTGTTAGATTCGGGCACGTGAGCGGCCGTTTCCTCCTTCGCACCTTCGGGTGCCAGATGAACGCGCACGACTCCGAGCGGATCGCCGGGCTGCTCCAGGCGGACGGGCTGGTCCCCACCGAGGAGGTCGGCGACGCGGAGGTCGTGGTGTTCAACACCTGCGCGGTCCGCGAGAACGCCGACAACCGCCTGTACGGCCAGCTGGGACACCTGAAGCCGCTCAAGGACCGGAATCCCGGCATGCGAATCGTGGTGGCGGGGTGCCTGGCCCAGAAGGACCAGGGCACCATCCTGGAGCGAGCTCCGTGGGTGGACGTCGTCGTCGGGACGCACGCCCTGGGGTCGCTCATGGACCTCCTCGACCGGGCTCGGTCGGATGGCCCCCAGATGGACGTCCGGGAGTACACCGAGGTGTTCCCCAGCGCCCTCCCGGCGGTCCGGGGCGACCGGCACCGGGCCTGGGTGTCGGTCAGCGTGGGGTGCGACAACCGCTGCACGTTCTGCATCGTGCCGCTGGTCCGGGGGGCCCAGCGATCCCGCGCCCTCGGCGACGTCCTGGCGGAGGTCCAGGGGCTGGCCCGGGCAGGTGTCGTCGAGGTCACCCTGCTGGGCCAGAACGTGAACACGTACGGCCGCGACATCACCGTTCCCGGATCGAGCCGGCGCCCGCTGTTCGCCGATCTGCTGCGCACCGTGAACGAGGTGGAGGGCATCCGGCGCATCCGGTTCACCAGCCCGCACCCTGCCCACTTCACCGACGACGTCATCGCTGCCATGGCCGAGTGCGAGCGGGTGTGCGAGCACATCCACTTCCCGCTCCAGTCGGGCTCTGACCGGGTGCTGCACCTGATGAACCGGTCGTACCGTCAGGCCCGCTACCTCGCCTGGGTGCGCCGGATCCGGGCAGCCATCCCGGGCATCGCGATGTCCACGGACATCATCGTGGGGTTCCCCGGCGAGACCGAGGACGACTTCCGCCAGACCCTGTGCGTGGTGGAGGAAGCCCGGTTCGACTCCGCCTACACGTTCCAGTACTCGCCTCGGGCCGGAACGCGCGCGGCGGGCTTCGAGGAGCAGGTCCCGAAAGAGGTGGTCCAGGAGCGGTTCGAGCGGCTGGTGACGCTCCAGGAGGGGATCTCGCTCCAACGCAACCGAGCGCTCGTGGGGCAGACGGTCGAGGTGCTGGTGGAGGGCGAGGGACGAAAGGGCGGGCCGCAGGGCCGGACCCGCACCAACAAGGTCGTCCACTTCGACGGCCGGGCCGAGCCGGGCGAGTTCCTGGAGGTCCTGGTGACGGCCGCGCACCCGCACCACCTCACCGCCCGCCCCGTTCGGGAGCCGGCGGCCGCCGCGGCCCGGTCGTGACCCTGCTCGCGCTGGTCGGCCCCACCGCTTCGGGGAAGACCGAGGCCGGGATCGCCCTGGCGGAGCGCCTCGCTGCGGAGATCGTCTCGGTCGACTCCATGCTGGTCTACCGGCGGATGGACGTGGGAACGGCGAAGCCCACGACGGCCCAGCGGGCCCGCGTTCCCCACCACCTGTTGGACGTGGCGGAGCCGGGGGAGACGTTCTCGGTGGCCCGGTTCCAGGAGCTGGCCCGAGCCGCGGTGGACGACATCGAGCGGCGGGGGCGCCGCCCGCTGCTGGTGGGCGGCTCGGGGCTGTACTTCCGGGCCGTCGTGGACGGGCTGGACTTCCCGGGAACCGACCCCGAGGTCCGGCGGGAGCTCGAGACCGAGGCCGTGGCGGTGGGCGCCCGGCCCCTCCACGACCGCCTGCGGTCCTTCGACCCGGCCGCGGCGGGCAAGATCGAACCCGCCAACGTCCGGCGGACCGTGCGGGCCCTGGAGGTCGCGGCGGTGACGGGTCGCCCGTTCTCCAGCTACGCGGAAGCCTGGGAGGAGTTCCCGGCGGGGCGGGTCCGTGCGGCGGGGATCGGGATGGACCCGGCCGTGCTCCGCGAACGGATCGAGGGGCGGATCCGGCACATGGTCGCCGCCGGGTTCGTGGAGGAGGTCCGGGCGCTGGTGGCGGACGGGCTGGGTCCATCCCTCACCGCCAGCCAGGCCATCGGGTACGCTGAGATGGTCCACCACCTGGCCGGCCGGATCAGCCTGGAGGACGCCGTCGCCAGCACGGTGAAGCGAACGCGAGCGCTGGCCAGGCGGCAGATGGCGTGGTTCCGGCGCGATCCCCGGATCCGGTGGTTCCCGGTGGGCCCGGAGGGGGCGAAGGCGGTCGTCGACGATCTCCTGGAGCACTACGGCGATGGGTGACCTGCACGTGGACGTGGATGTGGAGGCGATGCCGGGCGACCTCGGTTCGCGGGTGGACCCGGACGTCCCCACCGTCCGGTCGTTCGCCAAGTACCACGGCACGGGCAACGACTTCGTCATGGTGGAGGACCCCGACGACCACATCCGCCTGTCCCCCCAGCTGATCGCCGCGCTGTGCGACCGGCACTTCGGGGTGGGCGCCGACGGGCTCATCCGGGTCACCGCCGGCCGGGGGGCGGCCCGGGCCGGGCTGGACGACCAGGCCGGCCGGGCGGACTTCTTCATGGACTACCACAACGCGGACGGCGGGCCGGCCGAGATGTGCGGGAACGGCATCCGGTGCCTGGGGAAGCTCGCGTACGAGCGGGGGCTCACGAAGAAGGCCGAGCTCGACGTCGCGACCCGCGGAGGCCTGAAGCACATCGTCCTGGACGTGCACGAGGGCGAGGTCCGTTCCGTGACCGTGGACATGGGGCCGCCGGCGTTCTCGCTCCAGGAGATCCCCATGGCGGGGTCGCCCGAGGACACGTTCCTGGGGCAGCCATTCGAGTGGGAGGGCGGGGCGTTCACCGCGTCGGCGGTGTCGATGGGCAACCCCCACCTGGTCCTGTTCGTGGACCGCGATCCGCGAGGGCTCGACGTCGCCCGCATCGGCCCGGTCCTGGAGCACGACCCGCGGTTTCCCAACCGGACCAACGTCGAGTTCGTGGCCCCCACGCCGGACGGGATCCGCGTCCGGGTCTGGGAGCGGGGCGTCGGCGAGACCATGGCCTGCGGGACGGGCGCCTGTGCCTCCCTGGTGGCCTCGCACCTGGCCGGCATCACCGCTCGCCGCGGGAAGGTCCACTTCCCGGGCGGCGCCGTGGAGGTCGAGTGGCTGCCGGACGGACCGGTGATCATGACCGGGCCGGCGGTCCGGGTGTACGAGGGCCAGGTCGAGGTGGACGGGCTCCTGGCGGCGTGGAGCGCCGCGCGGGAGGCCTCATCGTGAGGATCGCCCGGCGGGTGGAGAACCTCCCGCCGTACCTGTTCGCGGAGCTCGACCGGAAGGTGGCCGAGAAGCGGGCCGCCGGCGCGGACATCATCTCGCTGGGCGTGGGCGACCCCGACTCTCCGACCCCGGCCCACGTGGTGGAGGCGGCGCGGGAGGCGGCCCTCGACCCGTCCACGCACCGCTACCCGTCCTACTACGGGATGCCGGAGCTCCGGGCGGCCATCGCCGTATGGTTCCGGGGCCGGTTCGGCGTGGAGCTCGATCCGGGCACCGAGGTGCTCCCGCTCATCGGGTCGAAGGAAGGGCTGGCGCACCTGCCGATCGCGTTCGTCGATCCCGGGGACGAGGCCCTGGTGCCCGACCCCGGCTACCCGGTGTACGAGACCGCCACCATGCTCGCCGGTGGGACACCGGTGTCCCTTCCGCTTCTCGCGGAGCGGGGATTCCGGCCGGACTTCTCGCGGGCCCGGGTTTCGGAGAGGACCAAGCTGCTGTGGCTGAACTTCCCGTCCAATCCCACCGCCGCGGTGGCCGACCTGTCGACGTTCGAGGAGGCCGTGGCGTTCGCCCGGGACCACGACCTGTTGCTGGCCCACGACGCCGCCTACTCGGAGATCACCTTCGACGGGTTCGTGGCGCCCTCGGTCCTCCAGGTCCCGGGAGCCCGCGACGTCACCCTGGAGTTCCACTCGCTGTCCAAGGGCTTCAACATGACCGGGTGGCGGGTGGGTTTCTGCGTCGGGGGCGCCGAACCCATCCGTGCCCTGGCCACGCTGAAGACGAACCTCGACTCGGGGATCTGGAACGCGGTGCAGCGGGCGGCCATCGCCGCGCTGAGCGGGCCGATGGACCACCTGGACTCGCTGCGGTCGCTGTACCAGAAGCGGCGCGACGCGGTGGTGGGGACCCTGAACAGGCTGGGATGGGACCTCGAGCCGCCCCTCGGGTCGATCTACGTGTGGGCTCCCACGCCGCAGGGCCAGACGTCCGCGGAGTTCGCCGACCACCTGCTGGACCGGGCGGGCGTGGTGGTGGCGCCGGGGCGGGGGTACGGGGCCGGGGGGGAAGGGTACGTGCGGTTCTCGCTCACCGTTCCCGACGACCAGCTGGCCGTGGCCATGGACCGGATCGCGGAGGCCGTGGCCCGGTGACGGCCGGATCCAACGGCTCCGCGGCGCCGGCCGCGCCGTCGCGCCGCATTCTTTCGATTTGGGCTGTTTCAGCCCCCCACCTGTGGGTACCAAACGTCTCGAAAGAGACGCCGGACTCAACTCCGGGGAGAGGGGCGCTTCCCGGGATCCTCTCCCGGCGTCTCTTCCTTTCTGGGGTCATTTCACCGAGTCTCCCGGCCGGCCAGGCGGACCATGCCTGAGCGCAGGGTCTCCGAATCGCCGCTCTCCGCGACCTGGCGGCCTCGCGTCCGCGAGCGCGCGGTGCTGGTGGGCGCGGGCCCGGGTGTCAGCGAGGAGTCCCTGGACGAGCTGGCGGCGCTGGCCGAGACGGCCGGCGCAGAGCCGGTGGCCAGGATCGTCCAGAGCCGCAGCGAGCCCGACCCCGCCACGTTCGTGGGGAAGGGCAAGATCCAGGAGATCCACGACGCGGTGCACCGGGGCGGCGCGGAGGCCGTGATCCTGGACGACGAGCTCTCGCCCGGGCAGCTCCGGAACCTGGAGGAGCGTCTGGGGACCAAGGTGATCGACCGGACCTCGCTGATCCTCGACATCTTCGCGCTGCACGCGCGTTCCCGGGAGGGCAAGGCGCAGGTGGAGCTGGCGCAGCTCAACTACCTGCTGCCCAGGCTGCGTGGGTGGGGCGAGGCCATGTCCCGGCTGGGCGGCGGGATCGGGACGCGCGGCCCCGGCGAGACCAAGCTGGAGGTGGACCGCCAGCACATCCGCCGGCGGATCGCCAGGCTGCGGCGCGAGGCCAAGGACCTCGAACGGACCAGGCGGCTCAAGCGCTCCCGGCGGGAGGGCTCGGGAATTCCGCAGGTCGCCATCGCCGGCTACACCAACGCCGGCAAGTCCACCCTCATGAACGCCCTGACCGAGGCGGACGTGCTGGTGGCCGACCAGCTGTTCGCCACGCTCGATCCCACCACGCGCCGCCTGACGCTGCCTGGAGGGCGCAGGGCGACCATCTCGGACACCGTGGGCTTCGTCGGCAAGCTCCCGCACGACCTGGTCGACGCGTTCCGTTCCACCCTGGAGGAGGTCACGGTTGCGTCGCTCATCCTGCACGTGGCCGACGCTTCCGCCCGGGAGCTGGATCAGCAAGCCGGGTCGGTCCGCGAGGTCCTCGCCGAGATCGGGGCGGGAGACATCCCCGAGGTGATGGCCCTCAACAAGATCGACCTGCTGGACGAGGTGGACCGAGCCCGGCTGGCTCGCCGGTTCCCCGAGGCGGTGCAGATCTCGGCGGCGAGCGGCGAGGGGCTGGAACCGCTCCGGGAGGCGGTGGCGACCGCGCTGCCCCAGCCGCCCCTGGAGGTGACGCTGCTCATTCCGCCGGGACGTGAGGACCTCATCGCCCGCCTGTACCGGGACGCCGAGGTGCTGTCCTCGGAGCCGGACACCACCGGGACGGTGGTCCACGCCCGGGTGGGGGAGCGTGAGCTCGCCGCCGTCCGGGACTTCGTGACCCATCCCGTCCGCCGCCGGGTCCGAAGCCGGTAGAGGAAACCCCCGGCTCGGCGCCGCCGTGGCGGCAGGCCCGCTGATGGCCCGGGCCGGAACCTCGCCCGGCCGGCGGCAGTCAGTTTCGCGGATGAGCGTTGCGCCGGAGAGCGACACCAATACAATTCCCGGACCACCAGGCGATGAGGCACAGGTGCCGGAAGCCCGACCGGCGAACGTGCCCGAGCCGCCGCGACAGCGGCCGGAGAGCGAGATGGACGAGCGCGACGAGGGAGACCGGCAGCTGGCCAGCGCCCTGGCGGACTATCTCGCCCGCCACGGGTACCGGGTCACCCGGGGCGTCTCGATGCGAGGCCGCTCCGGGGCCCGCCACGACATCGACGTGCTGGCGGAGCGATCCGACGACGTCACGTCGTACCGGCTGATGGTCCAGTGCTCGGGCGCGAACGTTCCCATCGACGACAACGTGGTGGCCGGGGCGCACCTGGCCATGGTCGACACCGGCATGAGCAAGGTCATCGTGGTGAGCACGAAGGGGTGGCGCTTCGACGTGGAGGCGCAGGCCGGCCGGCTGGGGGTGGGCCTGTGGGGACCGGACGAGATCGAGGAGCGCCTGGGAGCGCTGCCCCGGGTCGAGTCGGCCCAGCCCGAGGGCGACGCCGTGGGCCTACCGGTGAACATGAGCCAGGAGGCGGCGGCGCAGCTGATCCGCCGTGCGTCCCGGGGAGCGCTCGGCATCGGCCGGGAGGCAGTCCAGTGGATTCGCCCGTTCTGGCTGCCGTTTCATCGCATCCGGACCAGGCACACCCGCGAGGAGAAGGAACGGTTCCAGCGAGCCCACCTCCGGGCCCGGGAGTACTGGAACGTGTACGACGGGCTGGAGGGAAGCCTGGTGGCGCAGTGGGACGGCGAGCCCCGCGTGGTGTCGGCGTCCGGCGGGACGCTGGTTCATCCTCGCGTGCCCGATCTGGCCATCGTCCGGAACATCGAGGAGATCGCCCGGAGCCTGTCCGAGGCGTCCACGCCGGAGGACCGGGAGCGGCAGGAGGAAGCGCTCCGCGCGCTCGGCATCCCCCTGCCGGTCACGTTCTTCGACCTCTCGCCCGGTGGGGTGGTCTACATGCCGTTCTTCCTGGCCCTGGTCCGAAGCCGGGACGGCGACCGGGTGGTGGCGGTGGACGCGCACGAGGAGGACGTCTCGGAGTCGACGAGCAGGATCGCCATGAAGCACCTCGGCCACATCATGAGCGCGGGCGGGAGGGGTCCCCGTCTGGCTCCCGATCCCTCCGGCTGAGGGCGGACGAGACCTTCAGACGGCACAGCGCGGGTCGTGGAGCGCTACACGCGGCGCAGGACCGTAACGACCTTTCCGACGATCCGCCCCTCGCCCAGCTCGAAGGGCTCCATGGCGGGGTTCTCGGGAACCAGCATGGGCTTTCCCCTGCTTCGGGACAGGCGCTTCACCGTGGCCTCGTCCTCCGCCAGCCCCGGCAGCAGCGCCGCCACGATGTCGCGGTCGGACGCGTCGTCCTGCCGGCGCACCACCACCACGTCCCCGTCCAGGATCCCGGCACCGACCATGGACTGGCCCTCCACCCGAAGCGCGAAGAGCTCTCCTGGTCCGGCGAACCCGGAGGGAACCGAGAGGTAGTCCTCGATGTTCTCGGTGGCCAGCAGGGGAGTGCCCGCCGCGATCCGCCCCACCAGGGGAACCTGGACCCCGGGGTCGTGCTGCACCTCGCCCGGAGCCTCCTGCACCGAGCCTGAGCCCGAGCCTGAGCCCGAAACCGGGACCGCTGGCGGCACCGGCACCAGGGCCATGGCCCGAGGCTTGGTGGCGTCCTTTCGCAGCAACCCCTTCCGCTCCAGGTTGGCCAGCTGGCTGTGCACGCTCGACGACGAGGTGAGGCCCACCGCCTCCCCGATCTCCCGGACGGTGGGGGGGTAGCCGCGGTCGCGAACCGCCGTACGGATGAACTCGAGGATCCGGCGCTGCCTGCCCGTCAGTTCGTCCATGGTCGATCCCTCCTCCGCGGCGGACGCTAGCATGGCCTCCGCACCGAATCAAACATGTGTTCGATCTTCCCTTGTTCCCTTGACATCGAACGAGCGTTCGATAGGGTACCAGCATGACCCGAACGCGTGTTCGATGGGGGCGAGTGATGGCGCTGGCTGCCTCGGTGGTCCTGTCCGTCGGGCTGGCCGCGAACGCGGCCCTCGCCAGCGGCTCGCACCCGCGTGCCTTGCACCAGCAGGACTCACCGCATCAGGTGCGGACCTACGTGGTCCGCTCCGGCGACACGCTGTGGTCGATCGCGGTCCGCTTCGGCGGGCAGGGCGCCGATCCTCGGCCCCTGGTGGACGGGATCGTGTCCGCCAACCACCTCGCTGGCCCCATCCTCCCCGGCCAGACGCTCCGCGTCCCCCTGCCGTAGCTCCGGCGTCCCCTCCCAGGGGCGACCGGGGAAAGGGGCCATCGGTTCCCATGGTCGACCCCCCACATGTGGGACACTGCATGTTGGGTTCCACTACATCTGGTAGTGGGGGAGGGAACGAGCTGATGCGCTGCCCGTGGTGCGGGCGCGACGAGGACCGCGTGGTGGACTCCCGGTCGGCCGAGCGTGGCACGGCGATCCGCCGGCGCCGGGAGTGCCGCTCGTGCGGCCGCCGCTACTCCACCTTCGAGCGGATCGAGGAGGTCGGGCTGACCGTCATCAAGCGCGACGGCTCCAAGGAGCCCTACGAGCGCGACAAGCTGGTGGGCGGCATCCTCCAGGCCATCAAGAACCGTCCCGTCACCGAGGACCAGGTCCTGGACCTGGCGGGCCGGGTCGAGCAACGCCTCCGCCGCAAGGGTCCCCAGGTGACCACCCAGGAGATCGGCCTCGAGGTCCTCACGCAGCTCCGGAAGCTCGACCAGGTCGCCTCCATGCGCTTCGCCAGCGTGTACAAGGACTTCCAGCAGCTGACCGACTTCGAGCGCGAGCTCGGCCTGATGCTCCAGAAGCGCGAGCCCGCCAAGAAGCGCTGACCGCGCCCTTCGATCCGGGCCCGTACCCCAACATGTTGTGGTCCGAGGCCTCACGTACCCCTAGATTTTGGGAACATTGAGGGGATCGCGACTTGACACGATCGGCCGGCGGGAGCAGAATTTCGCCGTTGTAACTTCACCCGTGTAACCTTCCCCTCGCGGCAGAAAGGGGGCCAGCGTTGGCGACCAGAGAGCGGGAGGTCCGGCCGGAGACCCGGGGCCTGACCTTCAAGCGGTACTTCACCTCAGATGCCGTCCATCCCTTCGACCAGGTCGAGTGGGAGGTCCGGGACGCCGTCATCCCCAACTACAAGGAGGGCGGCAACGCCTTCGAGCAGCGGGAGGTGGAGTTCCCGAAGGGCTGGTCCCAGAACGCCACCAACATCGTGGCCCAGAAGTACTTCCGGGGACCGCTCGGCACCCCCCAGCGGGAGTCGAGCGTCCGCCAGCTGGTGAGCCGCGTCGTCGACACCATCACCGGCTGGGGCACCAAGGACGGCTACTTCTCCACGGACCAGGACGCGAAGGTGTTCTCGGACGAGCTGTCCCACCTCATGGTGACGCAGAAGGCCGCGTTCAACTCGCCGGTGTGGTTCAACGTGGGTGTCCCCGACACGCCGCAGCAGTGCAGCGCCTGCTTCATCCTCGCGGTCGACGACACGATGAGCTCCATCCTCAACTGGTACGTGGAGGAGGGGACCATCTTCAAGGGCGGCTCCGGCTCCGGGATCAACCTGTCGAGGCTGCGGTCGTCGAAGGAGTCGCTGGCGGGCGGGGGAACGGCCAGCGGGCCCGTCAGCTTCATGCGGGGGGCCGACGCCTCGGCCGGCACCATCAAGTCGGGCGGCAAGACCCGCCGGGCCGCCAAGATGGTCGTGCTGAACGTGGACCACCCGGACGTCCGCGACTTCATCTGGTGCAAGGCGGTCGAGGAGCGCAAGGCCCGGGCCCTGGAAGCCGCCGGGTTCGACATGGACCTGGACGGCAAGGACGCCTACTCGATCCAGTACCAGAACGCGAACAACTCGGTCCGGGTGACCGACGAGTTCATGCAGGCCTACCAGGATGACCGGGACTGGAAGCTCAAGGCCGTCATCACCGGTGAGGCCGTCGAGACGGTCCGGGCCCGGGGCCTGATGAAGGACGTCGCCCAGGCCGCCTGGGAGTGCGCCGACCCCGGGATGCAGTACGACACCACCATCAACGAGTGGCACACCTGCCCGGCCACGGGGCGCATCAACGCGTCGAACCCGTGCAGCGAGTACATGCACCTCGACAACTCGGCGTGCAACCTGGCCTCGCTCAACCTGATGAAGTTCCTGGACGACGACGGCAACTTCGACATCCCCGCGTTCCGCCACGCGGTGGAGGTCGTGTTCACCGCCCAGGAGATCGTGGTCGGGAACTCCGATTACCCGACCGAGAAGATCGAGCGCAACGCGCGGGCGTTCCGGCAGCTCGGCCTGGGGTACGCGAACCTCGGCGCGCTGCTGATGGCGCGGGGGCTGCCGTACGACTCCGACGCGGGACGGGCCTGGGCGGGCGCGATCACGGCGCTCATGACCGGGCACGCCTACGCGACCAGCGCTCGCATCGCCGAGCACACCGGGCCGTTCGCGGGCTACGCCCCGAACCGCGACGCGATGCTGCGGGTCATGCGCAAGCACCGCGCCGCGGCGGACGACATCGACCCGGAGCTCGTTCCGGAGGGCGTCCTGACCGCGGCCAAGAGCGCGTGGGACGAGGCCGTGGCCCTCGGCGAGCAGCACGGATACCGCAACGCCCAGGCCAGCGTGCTGGCTCCCACCGGCACGATCGGGCTGATGATGGACTGCGACACCACCGGCATCGAGCCGGACCTGGCCCTGGTCAAGACCAAGAAGCTGGTCGGCGGCGGGACCATGCGCATCGTGAACCAGACGGTGCCTCGGGCCCTGGGGCGGCTCGGCTACACCGACGAGCAGGGCAAGGACATCGTGGAGTACATCTCCGAGCACAACTCGGTGGCGGGCGCGCCGCACCTGCGCGAGGAGCACTACCCGGTGTTCGACACGTCGATGGGGGCCCAGGCCATCCACTACATGGGACACGTCCGGATGATGGCCGCGGTGCAGCCGTTCATCTCCGGTGCCATCTCCAAGACCGTGAACATGCCGGAAGAGGCCACGGTCGAGGAGGTCGAGCAGCTGTTCGTGGAGGGCTGGAAGTTCGGGCTGAAGGCGGTGGCGATCTACCGGAACAACTGCAAGGTGGGGCAGCCGCTGTCGGCGGAAAGGAAGGTCCCGGCGGTCGAGCAGGCCCCGGCCACCATCCCGTGGTCCCAGAAGAAGCGCCTCCCGGCGGCCCGGCCGGCCCAGACCTTCTCGTTCCAGGTGGGTGACGCGGAGGGCTACATCACGGCCGGCCTGTACCCGGACGACGGCATCGGCGAGATCTTCCTGAAGGTGTCCAAGCAGGGCTCGACGCTGTCCGGCCTGATGGACGCGTTCTCGATCGCGGTCTCGGTGGGCCTCCAGTACGGGGTGCCGCTCGAGGACTTCGTGTCCAAGTTCATCAACACCCGGTTCGAGCCGAGCGGGATCACGAACGACAAGGACATCCGGTTCGCCAGCTCGCTGATGGATTACATCTTCCGGCGGCTGGCCCTCGAGTACCTGCCCCCGGAGAAGCGTGAGGCGCTCGGGATCAAGAGCATCGCCGAGCGCAAGGAGGCCGCGAATGGGGCGGCGTACGGGCCGGCGGAGCCGAGCGAGCCCGCCATCCCGAGTGAGCCCATCGCACCGAGCGAGTCCGTCGCACCGAGCCCCCAGCCCGTCGAGCTGTCCGCGAAGCAGCCCACCCAGTACCGGGTGGTGGACGCGCCGCTGTGCTACTCCTGCGGCTCGAAGATGCAGCCCGCGGGGTCGTGCTATGTGTGCGGCAGCTGCGGCTCCACCAGCGGCTGCTCGTAGCGTAGGGAGCCGGAAGGAACTCCGAGGGCCGGGGCTCGTCCCCGGCCTTCGCCTATGCTCCGGGGTCATGGAGTTCGTGGCCCTTCATCATGTCCAGGTGGCCATGCCCGCAGGCGAAGAGGCCCGGGCGGAGGCCTTCTACTCGGGCGTCCTGGGCCTGGAACGGGTGGAGAAGCCGGACGTGCTGGCCGATCGGGGCGGATGCTGGTTCCGACAGGGATCGGTGGAGCTGCACCTCGGCGTGGAGGACCCGTTCCGGCCGGCCCGAAAGGCCCACCCGGCCCTGCTGGTGGACGGCCTCGACACGGTCCGGGAGCGGCTGACAACTGCCGGTGCCGAGATCGTCGACGCACCCGGCTTCGGCGGCTTCCGGCGGTTCCACACGTTCGATCCGTTCGGGAATCGGCTCGAGCTGATGGAGCGGAAGGCGTGACCCGGGACGCCCCGCTACCGGTTCGCCGGCTCGATCCCGCGGCGGTGCTGCCGTCGTACGCGCACCACGGAGACGCCGGGCTGGACCTGGCCTCTGCGGTGGACGTCGAGGTGGGGCCGGGGGAGCGGGCCATGGTGCCCACCGGGCTCGCGGTGGCCATCCCCGAAGGGCACGCCGGGCTGGTCCTGCCGAGGTCCGGGCTGGCCTCGCGGCAGGGCCTGACCCTGGCCAACGCGCCCGGCCTCATCGACGCCGGCTACCGGGGCGAGGTCACCTGTGCCGTGGTGAACCTGGACCGCGAGCAGGCCGTGCAGATCCGCCGCGGCGACCGCATCGCCCAACTGGTGGTGGTGGCGGTCCCGTTCGTGGCCCCGGAGTGGGTGGAGGAGCTGCCGGCCTCCGAGCGTGGAGAGGGCGGGTTCGGCTCGTCCGGGAGCTGAAGCTCGCGGGGAGTGCCGGACCATGGGCCTAGGCCCAAGGCTGGTTGATGGCCCCGGGGGGCAGGGCCTACACTCGGACCACACGCGGACGTGGCTCAGTTGGTAGAGCACCACCTTGCCAAGGTGGGGGTCGCGGGTTCGAATCCCGTCGTCCGCTCCAGGCAAAAGCCCGCGGGCGATGGAAGATCAGGCCGGCGGGTGTGGGTGGATCCAGTCCCTGTCCGTTCGAGACACCGCTGCTGCGGTCGCTGCGGCCAGGCACAGCATGGCCAACGCCACGGCGATGCCGAGCACTCGACTCACTCGCAGGACGAGGAGGGCACCCGCCACGCCGCCCACGAACATGGCGAGCACCGAAAGCAGCCGCCGACCGGCCTTGGACCCGGCTCCGCCGGCCAGCCTCCCGTCGGCGACGATGCCGGTGATCGTGAGGGTCAATACGGTCGTGGTGAGGTCGGGAACCGCGAGCTTGCGAGCCACGGCGTTCTGCATGCCCATGGCCAGGCCGAGAAGGACGATGAGGACGTAGCGGGTCCCAGATGACCCGGGGTTGCTGGCGGTCACGGCGATTGCCACCGAGCCGGCTACCAGGAAGGCTTCAACAGTGCTCGCCATGCTGAGCAGGTGTCCTCGATGAGCCTGGTGATACATGCCCAGCCGCCCCCCGGCGAGCGCGCCGAGGCCGAATGCTCCGAGCGCGGACAGCGAAGCCGGGATGGAGAAGCCTCCCGCGCCGGCAAGCGCGAACCCCAGAAAGACGACGTTCCCCGTCATGTTGGCCACGAACACGTGCCCGAGCACGAGGTAGCTGAATGCGTCGACCAGGCCCGTCACCACCGTGAGACCCAGCAGGAGGGGCGAAAGAGGACCGTGGGGGTCCTCGGCCGGCGGCACGATCGTCCGCCAAACGTCCTCGAGTGGCCGTCTCATGGTCACGACGCAGGAGGCACACCCGGCGGGGTCCCCGCGGTGGAGGCGACCCGTTCGGCCGCCCGCGCGCATTCGGCCTCACGGTGAAGGGAATGGTCGGACGCGAACTTCTCGGCGACGCGAACGACCTCCTCTCCGAGGGTGTTGAGCTGGAGCCCGACTGCCTGGTCCCGGATCCGGCCATCCGCGTCGAAGACGCGTGCCGCCGCCGCGACCGGGACGACGTACGGCACGGCCCACCCCCGGAGCGCTCGGACCGCGAACTCCATCGTGTTGATGGCCTGAAGCCCCTGCATGCCGCCCGCGGCGCTGATCAACCCGATCACCTTGTCGTGGAGGAATGGCGAATCCCGATCGCGCAGCAGGTGCAGCCAGTCGAGGGCGTTCTTGAGCGCGCCCGAGATCGTCCCCTGATACATCGGACTGCTCCAGAGCATCCCGTCCGCGGCATGGCACGACTCGATCAGCCTCGCGGTGGCCTCGGCCGGCCGGTCGTCATCCGGGTTGTACATCGGCAGGTCGAGCTCTCGGATGTCGAGAAGCTCCGTCTCGGCGCCGGCCCTCGCGGCTCCCTCCAGCGCTGAGACCAAGGCCGCCCGGCTCCTCGAGACCTTCGCCATCGAGCCCCCGAGGCCGACGATGATCAGCTTGCTCTTCATCGCTCGCCGATCGTAGCCCCAGCAACGCATGAGGACTGTGGCGTGTTCGTGACAGCGGTTCGGGCACATCCGTAGACTGGGGTGCTCGTGGGGGCCGGGGCGCCCGGCCTCGACTCCGGGCGGGGTGGCCGAGTGGTTAGGCAGGGGTCTGCAAAACCCCGCACAGCGGTTCAATTCCGCTCCCCGCCTCGAACCAGGAGAACCGGACCGGTCCGGGCTCTCTACAATGGCTGAAGCTCGGGCGGTTAGCTCAGGGGGAGAGCGCTTCCCTGACACGGAAGAGGTCGGAGGTTCAAATCCTCCACCGCCCACCGAAATCGACTGTAGACGAGCTCGTCTGCGAAGCGTCCTTGACTCGGTGTCGGGTGGGCGGGCAGAGTACGCGGCATGTCCATGCCCACGGAACCCATCGGGAGCATCCCTCGCCCGCCCGAGCTGATCGACGCGATGGGCGGATTCGCCGAGGGTCGGGTCTCGCAGGATGAGCTCGAGGCCCTCCGGCGCCAGGCGGTGGCCGACACCATCCGGCGGTTCGAGGAGACCGGCTCGCCGGTGATCACCGACGGCGAGCAGACCAAGCCCAGCTTCGCCACCTACCCCGTCGACGGGCTGGAGAACCTGGCTCCGGACGGGGTGGTCATCCCGTTCGCCGATGGCCACACCCGGCAGCTCCCTCGGCTGACCTCGGGCCCGTTCCGGTATCGCACCCGCGCGGAAACGTACCTGGAGGAGGCGAAGCGGCACGCGAGCCGGCCGGTGAAGCAGGCCGTGATCTCGGCCTCGGCGATCAGCCTGATGTACCCGCCGGACGGGATCGACGGTTATCCGCAGGCTGCGTTCCTGGACGACCTGGTGAACGAGGCCGAGGCCGACATACGTACCTGCCTGGATGGCGGCGCCCACGATGTCCAGATCGACTTCACGGAGGGCAGGCTGTCGGTGAAGCTGGACCCCTCCAAGGGGTTGCTGCGGTCGTTCGTCGACGTCAACAACCGCGTGCTGGACCGGTTCTCGGACCAGGAGCGGGCGCGGATCGGCGTCCACACATGTCCGGGCGGGGACCAGGACTCCACGCACAGCGCGGACGTGGACTACGCGGAGCTGCTCCCTGCCCTGTTCGACATGAGCGTGGGGAACTTCTACGTCCAGATGGCCAGCGAGGCGGACCGGCCCAGGGTCCTCGAGATCATCCGCCACCACCTCGGCGCCGGCCGGCGGGTGTTCATCGGGGTTATCGACCCCATCGACCCCCGGGTGGAGACGGCCGAGGAGGTCCGGGACCGGGTCCTGGAGGCCGCCAAGTTCATCCCGCTCGACCAGCTGGGCACGTGCGACGACTGCGGCTTCTCGCCGTTCGGCGACGACGTCTCCACCGCCCGGGACACCGCGTTCGCGAAGATCCGGGCGAGGGTCGAGGGGACCGAGATGGCTTCCTCCGAGCTCGGGGCCTGAGGCCGGTCGGTTCCGGCCGTCCCGGAAACGAGACCGCGCTCAGCCCGCGATCGGCTGCCAGGCCGGGAAGCCGTCCACGAAGTCGTCGTGGGTGATACGGCGCACGTCCGCCCCGTCGTCCCTCATCGTGTAGATCTCGAACGACGGCTGGTCCCGGTTGCTCATGAACCCGATCCGGTCGCCCGCGGGCGACCAGGCCGGTCCCTCGTCATTGACCGCGTTGTCCGTGAGCTCCTTCAGGCCGGTCCCGTCGGCGTCGATCACGAAGATCTCGTTGTCGCCGTCCCGGTTGCTGACGAACGCGATCGTCTTTCCGTCGGGGTCCCAGCTGGGCGAGGAGTCGAGCGCCGGGCTGAACGTTAGCCGCTTCAGACCCGTGCCGTTCGGCTGCATGACGTACAGGTCGCCGTTCCCGGTTCGCATGCTGACGAACACGATCCGGCCCCTGGGAAACCGCCCCGTGTTGACGCTCCAGTCGGGCTGGAAGTCGGCCTTCTGCCTGAAGGTGATCCTGGTGCGGTCCGAACCGTCTTCGGCGTTGATCGTGTAGGGGTCCCCGTGGCCCGTCGAGAACAGGATGCGGTGGCCGTTCAGGGGGACTTCCGCGTCGGGCGACCACACCGGGTCCACCTCGCTGACGTGCGGGGTGGTTGGTGAGCCGCGTCAGCTCGGCGCCGCTTCGGGCCTCCGCCGGGCTCGAGGTGAGGCGCTTCTTGTCCGAGCCGCCTGGCTTGATGCTCCAGATGTCCGAACTCGTCCCGGCCGGTCTCGAACGCGAGGCGGCCGTCCCCGCCGGGAAAGCTCGCCCATGCAGGCCGGGCGATCCCGATCTGGATCAGGGCCGTCGCGGCCACGCAGACGGCTGCGGAACGGAGGACGCGCACCGGTACTCCTCCTCGGGATCTGGGCCACACCGACGCTGACACCGGCCACCGGCCACCGGCCGCGTCAAGACCGGCGCGCTCCCGGTGCGAGCCCGCGCCTCCTAGCCCTTGGTGGTCTGAAGGACGAGCGTCTGGTCCTGGCCGGCGCCCGGGGGTCGGGCCGAGCCCCCGACGGCCCACACGGTCTTGCTCGACAACGCGGCCACGCCGAACAGCGCGTTCCTGTACAGCGACGGGTTCGGACTGACCACGGTCTTCCACAGCGACCCGTTCCACTGCTCGGTGAGGGTCTTCCCGTTCGTGGAGAACCCGGCGGCCCACACGTCGGTGCTGGACACCGCCGACACGGCGACCAGGAGGTCGTTGCCCGATCCCGAGTCCGGGTTCGGGCTGGCCACGATGGACCAGGCCGTCCCGTTCCAGTGCTCGGTCAGGGTCCGGGTCCCCTCGGCCTGCGCGCCGACAGCCCACACGTCGTTCGCGGCCACCGCCGTCACGGCGTACAGGATGTTGTCGCCGGTCCCCGCGCTGGGAGTGGGCACGACGGACCACGTGGTGCCGTCCCAGTGCTCGACCAGGACCTGGTCCTCCTGGCCAGAGGCCCCGACCGCCCACACGTCGGTGGCCGAGACCGCCGCCACCCCCAGCAGCCTGTTCTCGTACGGGTCGGGGCTGGGGCTCGAGACGATCTTCCACCGCCGGCCGTTCCACCGCTCGATGAGGGTCTTGGTGTTGAAGTTGGCGTCCTGCGAGGACCCCACCGCCCACACGCTCGCCGTCGACGCCGCGGACACCGCGTTCAGGGTGGAGGAGGCGGAGCCGGCCGGCACGGGGCTCGAGACGACGCTCCAGCTGGTGCCGTTCCAGTGCTCGGTGAGGGGTTTCGAGGTTCGGCCGACCGCCCACACGTCGTTCGAGGCGATCGCGTCCACGCCCAGGAGGAAGCTACCCGTCGAGCCGGCGTTGGGGCTCGAGACGATGGACCACTCGGTCCCGTTCCAGTGCTGGGTCAGGGTCTGGTACACGTTGCCCGAGCGGAAGAACCCCGCCGCCCAGGCGTCCGTGGACGAGAGCGCCGCCACCGACTCCAGCTCGTTGATGTCGTTGCCCACGTTGGGGCTCGCGACGATGGTCCAGATGCCCGAGGTGGTGCCGAGGGCTGAGCCCGCACCCACGAGCACGACGACTACCGAGATGCACGACGCCATGAGGATCCGTGAAGCCCGCTTCATGACCGACCTTCCTCTGGTCCGGCGCTACGTATGGACTACGGGCGAAGGCGCCCCAGGGCTTCCCGCTGGCGATGAGAGGCAAACCTTCTTGGTCGGCCTGGCGGGTTTGGTCAGCTCGCGCCGGTCTCCGAGGTGGCCGGCCGGGTGACATCGGCCACGTCGGCGCGGAGGTGGGCCAGGAGGTCAGCGGCGGCCAGGTGGAGGTTGATCCCGCGGCCACCACCGCCGATTGCCACCGTGTCCATGCCCGCCACGGTGGCGTCGGCCAGCACCGGCCAGGCCCGGGTCGAGCCGAACGGGGTGATCGCCCCACGCTCGTAGCCGGTGGCAGCGCGGGCCTCTTCCTGGTCGGGCAGCGAGAGCCGGTTCACCCCGAGATGGGCTCGCAGCTTCGGCCAGTCGATCTGGCGACCTCCCGGGACCAGCACGAAGACGTAGTCGTCGGCACCCCTCCGGACCACGATGGTCCGGAGCAGCTGACCGACCTCGATGCCCTGGAGCCCGGCGCTCTCCTCCACGCTGTTGGGTCGCTCCGTCCGCACGACGCGGTACCGAAGGCCCGAGCCCTCGAGCGCGCGCAGGGCCGGCGTGTCGACGTTCCCGTCCATCGGGCCCAGCGTACCGGCGACCTCGGACCCGACTGGGACTCAGGCCCGGCCGTTCCGGATCTCGACGTTCGACCGGCGGTCCAGCAGGACCAGCTCGAACAGCCGCCGGATGGGTTCCTGGGGGGAGACCAGGATCAGCCGGCCGTTGCCCTCCAGGTCTCGGGCCGCACGGATCAGCTGCTCGAGCCCGGTGCTGTCGAGGAACGCCACCTCCGCCAGGTCGAGCGTCAGGTCGCCGCCGCGAGGCACCTCGGCCGAGAGCGCCCGTCGGAGCTGGTGGGCGTTGGAGACGTCGACCTCGCCGGACAGGCGCAGTCCCCTCGGTTCCCTGGTCCGCGAGACCCGCAGCTCCACCCCGTCCCCCTCGGCGCGGAAGGTATGACAGGGGGGGTCCGTTGACAAGGGGTTTCTTCCCGGTCTGTCCGGATCTTGCGCCCCGGACGGAGGCCGTGTGGGCCAAAATGTGGCCCGAAGAAAGAGACTTACCAACCCCTTGTTCGGGACGTATACTCCGGGGCACCAAGAAGTCCGGGCCGCAAGGCTCGGGCCAGGACGGCGGCGCGACGCGGGCACGCGCCGCCGTCTGTTTTCTGCCTCCAGGGCCGGACCCGCCGCCCCCGGGCGGTGGTATAAGTCTTGGTCCCGGGCGCGTAGCTCAGCGGGAGAGCGCTCGCCTCACACGCGAGAGGTCGCTGGTTCAATCCCAGCCGCGCCCACCCGAGGAACCAGCAGGTCAGGGCCGGTCTCGGTTCCCGCCCGGCCGGCGACCAAGGCCGAAGGGGTAGCAAAGCGGTAGCGGTGTTGCACCTGGAAGCACGGAGGCGACCACGCAACACTAGCTGGACGAGCGCCTGCTGACCGTCCCGGAGTGGCGGCCGAACTCCGCACGTCCGAGCGCACCATCTTCGTTCTTGTCACTGCCACCTGCCAGACTCTTTCGGCCTCCTCCTCCGCGCCCTGGCGCGGCCCCGTGAGTCCAGGAGGTGCACCATGGCCGACGGCCCCTCGCCGCGGCTGTTCCCGCTCCCGCCACGCGCTGCCCCGTTGTCTCTGCCGCGGTCTTTGAACCGGGAATCACCCGGGTGTAAGTTGCGGCCCGTGGCGACCGACTTCTCCCCAGACGACCTCGGGGACCTGGCCGCCCTGCGGACGGACCTCGGGGCGTTGGTGGTCGGAGGCTGCCTCGACACCCTCCGCGTGATTCCGGCGGAATCGCTCGACCTCGTGGTCACCTCGCCGCCATACGACCGCCAGGGGAAGTACCGAGACGGCGAACGGTACGAGCGGGCCTGGTACGAGGATACGTTCCTCAAGGTGACCGCCGAGGTGTTCCGGGTGCTCAAGCCCCACGGGTCCTTCGTCCTCAACTACCGCTCGAAGCGCCACGGCTCCGAGCGCGGGACCCTTCAGTACGAGATCGTGCTGTGGCTGCGGGAACAGGGGTTCCTGTTCGCCGAGGACTTCGTGTGGGGGAAGCCGTCGCCCCCGCCCGGGCGTTTCCACCGGTACCTCAAGGACGCCGTGGAGTACTGCTTCCAGTTCGCCAAGACCCCGGAGTGGCAGTTCTTCCCGGAGCACTGCCTGTCGCCCGCCCGGTGGGACGCGAAGGACCGGGAGCGGCGGAAGCGACTCGCCCACAACTACGAGCGCGTGGACGAGCCATCCGGCCATGGGCGCAAGCGGGTCCAGGCCGGGCCGGACATGGTGCGTCCTTCCACGCTGCTGCTCATGGAGCCGGAGTTCGGGCCGAACCCTTCGAGCCATCCGGCCCGGTTCCCGATCGCCCTGCCGCGGTTCTTCATCAACCTGCTCACGGAGCCGGGCCAGATCGTGTTCGACCCTTTCGCCGGGACGTGCACAACGGCGATCGCCGCTGAACTCCTCGGTCGGCGCTGGGTCGTCACCGAGATGGACGAACACTACACCTCCGTTCTGGCCGACCGGCTCACCACCGGACGATAGGTCCCACGTGGGCCTTCCCGCGGTCGCCCAGGTCGTTCAGCGAGTGGCCGAAGCGCAATCGTGGGATCAGCGGGTCGGGGAGGTCCGGCGCGTGCCCGAGTTGTTCGGTGAGGGCCAGCAGGCAACGGTATACGCCGCCATCGCCGAGGCGGTCTACAAGCCCCAACTGTCGGCACAGTTCGCCTACGTGCAGTGGCGCGAGGAGTACGAACTGCACACGTTCCAAGAGGCGTACGACCTCGCAATGACCCTCACCGACGGCTTCCGTGCGGTGGACCCCGAAAACCTCGCGCACGCGATCGAGCAGGCCCCGGCGATCGTGCGGGTCCTCAGGGCCATCGTCGGCTACACCCCTGGCGAACTGGCCGCGGCCGCGACCGAGGCGGGCAAGGACCTCGGAGCCCCCGGCCTGGGGCAGGGCGCGATCAAGTCCCTGGAGGCAGGAGGAAAGGCCCGCCCGGAGACCGTCCGCGCCGTCGCCGAGGCCGTGCACCGCCTGGTGACCGGGAGCATGTGGGAGGTCGCTACCGGGGCCCTCCGGAGCAAGATCGACAAGCCCGACACGGCCGGTGGCTGGGACACCGTTCGCCAGATGGCCGAGGAGGGCGTTCCCTACGCCGCCCTTCTCCACCAGCGCCACTACGGGGGGGCGTTCCGGACGCTGCTGGATGCGACCGGGACGGCCCGAGGCGAGGCTCTGCTGGAGGAGCCGGTCGCGGCCCTGCTGTCAGAGAACGGCGTGCCGTTCATCAAGACCGGTGCTCAAAACCAGGAAGAGATCGCGGACCGGTTTGGCCTCACCGTGCGACCCGCGCCGGACTTCGTGGTCTACGAGGGCGAGACCGGCAGGGCCTTGCGAAACGCGGCGGGGGAGTGGGTGGTAGTGCTAATAGCCTGACCAGCACGTTCCCGTTTCCGCTGGTCAGCCCATGTGCCCGATTCCGCCTCATCAGGCGGAGCTGCCCGGCAGGACGACCACCTCGCCCCACATGAACGGGTCGTGCTCCGCGACGTCGCACATGAAGCTGAACACACCGATCTTCGAGGCGGTGAACGTCAGGGTCGCCGTTGCCCGCGGCTTCAACGGCTTGTTCACGCCCAGGTCCATCATGGTGAACGTGTGGGGGTCGTCGCCCGGGTTGTACACGTGCAGGGTGACCTGGTCGCCCTGGTACACGACCAGGGTGCTTGGCGCGAAGCCCCAGACCTCCTTGCCGAACAGCAGTCCACCCTTGGCGAAGTCCTGGTTCAGGTAGTCGAAGAAGCCCGACTGCTCGTGCACCAGGAGCGGGACCACCGTCACCGTGAAGTCCTCGCTGTGGGGGTGGTAGGCGGTCGTCGTGGCCGTCTGGCCGTTCGGGGCGGGGGCGGCCGCAGCTGCCCTGCTCGGGGCGTTGGCGAACACGTACAGCGCCAGGACCCCGGCCAGGACCAGTGCGGCCATGCCCGACCCGATCATGAGCTTGTCGAAGATCAACATGCGGTCTTTCATCGCGCTCCTCCTTCTCGAATCCGCCGTCTGTAGACAGGATCGGATGAACGGGCCGCGCTCGGACCTGCCGGATGGCCCCCTGGAAGGAGGCCCGTAGTCCTGAGCACGGCGGGCCCTGGCCGGATCCGAAGGCGCGGGCGTGGCATGATGCTGCCTCGCTCGCGAGAGGTCGATGGTTCGAATTCCCCCCTACGAGCAGGAAACGTGATGCCCCGCAGCTCCCCCGATCCCGCTCGGCGCCGACGGTGGCCGACCATTGCCGTCGCGGGGGCGGCCGCGATGCTCGCGCTGACGTCGTGCGCGGGGGCGGCGCCGGCGGGGCCGGAGTCCTCGGGCACCGGGATCGCGTTCTCGGCGTCTCCCGAACCGGTGGTCTCGTCGACCCCGTCCTCGCCCGCCTCGACGGCGTCGCCGCCGGCGCACCGTTCCCCGGGGCCGAAGCCGACGCTTTCCCCAACCCCCACGCCGGTGCGGCGGATCGCCTGTCCCCGGAACCCTCTGCGCGGCGTCTATCACCCCGACCGCCTCACCGTGCTGGGCACGTGCCGGTGGTTCCGGGGAACGGTCACTTCCACCCGGTACGAGGAGGACGGCGACTACCACGTCGACGTCGCGCCGGCGGCCGGGTTCGGCCGGTTCCTGGACCAGGACAACGAGCTCTACCAGCACGGCTCGCTGGTCACCGAGATCATGCCGGGGCAGTCGCTGCCGGTGCCATCGGTGGGGGAGCGGGTCGCCGTGCTGGGGACGTGGGTGTACGACTCCGACCACGGCTGGAACGAGATCCATCCGATCTGGGCCATCCGCTACGTCGCCACGGGGGTGCTGGTCCGCCGCCTTCCGCCGAAGACGCCGCGGTACCAGCCGGGCGAGGGGGGCTCCGGCGGCGGTTCGGGAGGCTCGGGCGGCGGGGGGAACTGCGACCCCGCCTATCCCACGGTGTGCATCCCGCCGCCTCCGCCCGACCTCGACTGCGCGGACGTCCCGTACCGGGACCTCAAGGTGCTGCCTCCGGACCCACACGGCTTCGACGGCGACGGGGACGGGATCGGCTGCGAGAGCTGAGCCCAGCGACCGGAGAGCCTGAGCCGCCGCCGGGCTCGGCCGGGCGAGGCGTCCCGATATCATGGCGGCCATGCCCAGGCTTCGGTTCCCGGACGGCCGCACCGTCGAGCTCCCCGAGGGGGAGCCGGTGGGCTCCATCCTGTCGCAGGAGGCGGTCGCCGCTCGCGTGAACGGCACGCTGGTCGACCTTTCCCACGTCCCGGAGGGAGACGCGGACGTCGTTCCCGTGTCCGCGGGCGACCCAGACGCTCTCCACGTCCTCCGCCATTCCACGGCCCACGTCATGGCGCAGGCCGTGTGCGACCTGTTCCCGGGCGCCAAGTACGCCATCGGCCCGCCCGTGGAGGACGGCTTCTATTACGACTTCGAGCTATCCGTCACGCTCACGCCGGACGACCTCCCGCGGATCGAGGACCGGATGCGCGAGATCGTGGCCAAGGACCAGCCGTTCGTCAGGGAAGAGGTCTCCCGCGACGAGGCCCTTCAGCGGTTCGAGGACCAGCCGTTCAAGCGCGAGATCATCGAGTCCGTCGACGCCGAGGAAGGGGCGCTCGGGGACCGCATCTCCATCTACCGGAACAACTCCTGGGCCGACATGTGCCTGGGACCGCACGTCGCCTCCACCGGCCGGATCGGCGCGTTCAGGCTGCTGTCCGTGGCGGGCGCGTACTGGCGGGGCGACGAGCACCGGCCCCAGCTCCAGCGGATCTACGGGACCGCGTGGCCTTCGCAGGAGGAGCTCGACGCGTATCTCCACCGGCTGGAGGAGGCGGAGCGCCGCGACCACCGCAAGCTCGGCCGCCAGCTGGACCTGGTGTCGTTCCCCGACGAGGTGGGGGCGGGCCTGGCCGTGTGGCATGCGCGCGGTGGGATGTTCCGCAAGCAGCTGGAGGACTTCGTGCGCGAGGTCCACCTGAAGCACGGCTACGAGATGGTGTCCACGCCGCACCTGGCCCGGGCCAACGTGTGGGCGACCTCCGGCCACCTCGAGAAGTACCGGGAGAACATGTACCCGGCGATGCACGAGGACCAGGGCGGCGAGTACTTCGTCAAGCCCATGAACTGCCCGCTGCACGTGCTGATCTACAAGTCGCAGACCCGGTCCTACCGGGACCTCCCGATGCGGCTGTCGGAGCTGGGAACCGTGTACCGCTACGAGCGGCCCGGGACCCTGCACGGGTTGCTGCGGATCCGGGGGCTGACCATCGACGACGCCCACATCTTCTGCCGTCCGGACCAGCTCGTCGACGAGATCCGGGGGGTGTTCGACCTCACGCTGGAGGTGCACCGCACCTTCGGGTTCGGCGACCCGGTGGTCGAGCTGTCGACGCAGCCCACCGGCGGCAAGGCCATCGGCGACGAGGAGATGTGGACCCGCGCCACCGACACCCTCCGCCAGGCACTCGACGCCAGCGGCATGCAGTACCGCCTCGCGGAAGGGGAGGGCGCGTTCTACGGGCCGAAGGTGGACTTCCACTTCCACGACGCCATCGGGCGGCTGTGGCAGCTCACCACCGTGCAGTGCGACTTCGCCCTGCCGGAACGGTTCGACATCGAGTACACGGGCGACGACAACGAGCGCCACCGCCCGGTGATGATCCACCGCGCCATCCTGGGCTCCGTGGAGCGGTTCGCCGGCGTGCTCATCGAGCACTACGCGGGCGCGTTCCCGCTGTGGCTCGCTCCGGAGCAGGTCCGCATCGTGCCGGTGGCCGAGCGGCACACCGAGCACGCACAGTCGGTCGCCACCGGCATGCGCGAGGCCGGGCTGCGCGTGTCGGTGGACGACAGCCGGGAGACCGTTCCGAAGAAGATCCGTGCGGCCCAGCTGATGCGGATCCCCTACACCCTGGTGGTGGGGGACAAGGAGATCGAGGCGGGGACGGTGGCCGTGCGCGACCGAGAGGGGAAGGAAGTGCGTGGCGTGCCCCTGGACACGTTCGTGGAGCGGGCGTCGGAGGAGGCCCGCACCCGCGCCCTCGAGTCCAGCCGGTTCTAGGGCGCCGAGGTGGACCGGCTGTGGAGCCCCTGGCGGATGGCCTACATCGAGGCGGCGCACGAGGAGCCCGAGGGCTGCCTGTTCTGCGAGCTCCTGGCCAAGGGCGACGACGAGTCCTCGTTCATCCTGGCCCGCGACGGCGCGGCGTTCGCGCTGCTGAACGCCTACCCCTACAACCCCGGACACCTGATGGTCGCGCCGACCCGCCACGTCGGGGAGATCGAGCAGCTCGACGAGGGCGAGCTCCTGGCCACCGGGCGGCTGGTGCAACGGGCCGTCGCAGCGCTTCGCGAGGAGATGAGCCCCCACGGGTTCAACCTCGGCGCCAACCTGGGGCGCGTGGCCGGCGCCGGCATCCCCGGCCACCTGCACTGGCACGTCGTCCCTCGCTGGAACGGCGACACCAACTTCATGCCGGTAGTGGGGGAGACGCGCGTCCTCCCCGAGTCCCTGGAGGACACCTACCGCAGACTCCGGCCCCGGTTCGCGAGCTCCTCGCGCTGACCGGAGGGCGTCAGCCCCGGCAGGCTCCCTGTTCGCTCTCGAACAGCACGACAATGTCGGCCCGCTTCAGCGTGGACGTCCCGACCGGCGACGTCCGCTTCCACTGGACGAGGAACTGGTGTCCCCGCACGGCCGAGGAGATGCCGGGGTCGGTCCAGGTGTAGGAGAACGAGTTCGCGCCCGTGGGACTGGTGACGAAGGGCGCGATCCCCGGCTGGACGATCTTGCTGCCGGCCACCGACACATCCTGCAGGCGGAACGCGACCGGCTCCCCGGACACCACGGCGCTCACGGTGATGGACATGGGGAAGATGGAGGACACGGTCGGCTTCAGATCCGGGATCGTGGCGAAGGAGGAGGACGAGGTCGACAGGGAGGCCGTCCGCCACGCCACCGTCTGACAGTTCACCGCCGTGTTCCCTCCGCCGCTGGCCGCCCACACGGTGAGCGGGATGGCGGCGACCAGGACGCCTGCCGAGGCGACGACGAGCCACTTCCGCATGGTGACCTCCTCCTACTTGTGGGCCTCTTCCTTCGCCCTCTGGTGCTCCTCGATGACCTTCTGCGCGATGTGGGACGGCACTTCCTCGTAGTGGGAGAACTTCATGGTGAACGCGCCCCGGCCGCCGGTCATGGAACGGAGGTCGATGGAGTAGCGCGCCACCTCGGCCTGCGGGGCCAGCGCACGGACGCGCTGCTTTCCGGCCCCGATCTGCTCCATGCCCAGGATCTTGCCGCGCTTGGAGTTCAGGTCGCCCATGATGTCGCCGGTGTGGTCCTCCGGGACCACGATGTCGAGCTCCACGATGGGCTCCAGCAGGGCCACCCCGGCCAGCTGGGCGGCCTCCTTCAGCGCGTGCGAGCCGGCGATCTGGAACGCGATGTCGGAGGAGTCCACCGAGTGGAACTTCCCGTCGTACAGGGTGACCCGCACGTCGACCATCGGGTAGCCCGCCGCCACGCCCTCGCTCATCGCCTTCACCACGCCCTTCTCCACCGAGGGGATGAACTGGTTGGGGATGACGCCGCCCACGATCCGGTCGACGAACTCGAACCCGCCGCCGTGGGGGAGGGGCTCGACCTCGACCCAGCACACGCCGTACTGCCCGTGGCCGCCCGATTGCTTCACGTGGCGGCCCTGCGCCTTGGCCATGCCCTTGATGGTCTCCTTGTACGGGATCCTGGCGGGCCGGTGCGTCACCTCGACGCCGTACTTGCGCTTCATGCGGTCAAGGACCACGTCGAGGTGGGCCTCGCCCATGCCGTACATGACGGTCTCGTGCGTCTCCTCGGAGCGCTCGACGCGGAGGGTGGGGTCCTCCTCGGTGACCCGGGCGATGGCCGTGGACAGCTTGTCCTCGTCCCCTTTGGTCTTGGGCTCCACGGCGAAGGCGAGCAGCGGCTCCGGCATGGTCACCGGCGGCAGCGTGACGGGGTCGTCCTTGGTCGAGAAGGTGTCCCCGGTGGTGGTGTGCGACAGCTTGGCCACGGCGCCGATGTCGCCGGCCGGCGCCTCCGAGACCGTCTCGTGGTCCTTGCCCTTCAGCGTGAACAGCTGGCCGACGCGTTCGTCGGTGCGTTTGGTGGCGTTGAACACCGAGGCGTCGGGGCGGATCCGCCCCGAGAACACGCGGAACATGCTGATGTGGCCGACGTAGGGGTCGGACACCGTCTTGAACACCAGGGCGGTCAGCGGGGCGGACGGGTCGCACGGCCGTTCCTGCTCCGTGCCGTCCTTGGCGATCACCTTGACCGGGGGCCGCTCGGTGGGCGCCGGGAAGACGTCGGCGATGAACCGGGTCACCCGGTCCACGCCGGCCGGCTTCGCGGCGGCGGACAGCAGGACCGGGGCGATCTTGGCCTCGTGGAACCCGGCACGGACCCCTTTCACGATCTCGTCCTCGGCCAGCTCGCCCGACTCCAGGTACTTTTCCAGCAGGACGTCGTCCGCCTCGGCCACCGCCTCGGTCAGCTTCTCGCGGAAGGGGTCGGCCTTGGCCACGATGTCCTCCGGCCAGTCGCCTTCCTCTCCCTGGGGCGAGGAGCCGTACCGGTAGGCCCGGCGGGACAGCAGGTCGGCCACGCCCTCGAAGCTGTGCTCCTCACCCAGCGGGAACTGGAGGGGCGCGACCTGGGTGCCGAAGGCCTTGACCAGGCCGTCGAGGGTCCGTTCGAACGACGCCCGCTCCCGGTCCAGCTTGTTGATGAGGATGGCCCGGGGCAGCCCGGCCTCGGCGGCGAGCTCCCAGCCGATCTCGGTCTGCACCTCCACGCCCTCCACCGCGGACACCACGATGAGGACCGCGTCCACGGCCCGGACGGCGGAGTACACGTCGCCAACGAAGTCGGCGTAGCCGGGGGCGTCGAGGAGGTTGATCTTCACCTCGCCGACCTCGATGGGGGCCATCGACAGCGAGACGCTGATGCCCTTGCGGATCTCCTCGGGGTCGTGGTCGGAGACGGTGTTGCCGTCCTCAACCTTGCCCATCCGGGTGATGGCGCCGGCGGCGAACACCATCGCTTCCATGAGCGTGGTCTTGCCCGCTCCGCCGTGCCCGAGGAGCAGGACGTTTCGGATGTTGGCCGCGTCGTAGGTCTTCATCGGTCCTTCCGGGCTCGTGGGGAATCGGTTCGCGATTCTAGCGCTCGAAGCGGAGCGGGCTCGGCGGGGGCTCGGCGGGGCCGCGGCGGGCCCGATGGTAGGCTCGCCCCCGGCATGGGGGAGCGCGCGCTGAGGCCGTTGGCGGGCCAGGCGGAGCAGCCCGCGGCCCTGGCGATGGCGGGGGCCGTCGCGC